>JACQJU010000010.1 GCA_016204905.1 Candidatus Gottesmanbacteria bacterium
TAATATCTGTATAAACTAAAGCAGAAGGCCTGATTTTGCGTTTTAAGTTGGAGTAATCAACTTCTATTAGTCCAAACCTGGGGTTAAAACCCAGATGCCATTCAAAATTATCAATCAAAGACCAATAGAAAAATCCCCTTACATTTACCCCAGCCTTAATAGCCCTTGCTACTTCCTGCAGGTAGGCAATTAAAAAACGGTTTCTTCTATCATCATTGGTGGTGGCAATCCCGCATTCGGTAATATAAATGGGGATATCATCAGCCAGATCTGTTAAGACTTCAAAAATACCTTCAGGATAGATCTCCCAACCCAAATCCGACACATCATGAGTTTGGGGGGCCATGCTTGAAGACTGAGGCATTAAATGATGGCTTTTGAATCTGACATGAAAGTAGTAATTAATGCCTAAAAAATCATGGCAGCCTCTGGTAAAAGCGTAAAACAGGTGGTTGACCAGAAAATCATTTACAGACACAGCTATTTGTTCAATCAGAGAATGTTTGTGGTAGGACTCAAAGGAGAGAATATTGTTAGCTATACCCACTGGTTTGCCGGCAGGAAAAGCAGCATGCAGGTATTTATAGACCTTTTTATGACTGGAAGTTAAGTTTAAAAAGGTTTTAGCCTGTCCGATCCAGTTGTTTTTACTATTTGGCCACGTTTTGATAATATAAGTTTGGTAAATATAGACCCCTGGTTCATTTAAAGTTACCCACAGGTCAACATAATCTGAAATAAAAGGCACAATTTTTTTGACAAACCTCTCAAAAAAAATGGGGGTTTTGCTATTTTCCCAACCGCCAATATCAGCCACCCACAGGGGCAGGGTAAAGTGCCATAAGGTTAGCATTACAGTAAGGCCCCGGTCTTTTAAGGCTTTAAGGACTTTTTGATAGTGTTCAATTTCTTTCTGATCAAATTGCCCTTCTTTAGGTTCGATCCTGGCCCATTCAATAGAAAGCCTGTGAGCATTATGATTTAAGCTTTTAGCTAAATCAAAATCTTGCTCATAAAGATTATATTGGTTACAAGCTATACCTGAACGGTGGGAAGGAGGCTGGTGATCAGTCTCCCATTTCCACCAGTCACTGTTAATATTATTGCCTTCTACCTGATGGGCAGAGGTAGCAGCTCCCCACAAAAAGCCTTGAGGAAATTTAATAGTCTCATGGTCATGTTTTCCTTTAGGAATAGAAGGCATATTCTCATCTTATCCCAGAGTAGAGTTGGGTGTAAAGCCTTATTGCAAAGTATGAATTAGATGATTAATAGCCTCTTGGTCTGATTTAGCAAGTGGTTTAATGCCGGAAATGACTGTTAAAGTTAATGGTTTTTGGCTGTAGATTATAATTTCATCTTCTGATTCAAAGCCTGGTCTAACATTGGTGCCTTTTAATATTTGCTGATTGTAGTAAATAATAACTCCTCTTCTAGACAGACATTGAGCAATAATCTTTTTTAACTGATCTAGTGGCATTGTTGAATGTTCCAAGCCTAAAGAGTGTGGTTTTCTCCATTCTCTCAAAGGATAAGCAATAAAGTCATATTCATCAGCAAGAAAAGAGTTATCTCTATAAGGATGTACCAAATCAGGGAAAAGCGTATGCGCTAAAAGCACTATCCCCTCGGAGCTTAATTTCATACCTGTTTGAGATTCGTAATAATGGGAAATAGCTTGATAACCAGCATGATAACCGAGAGATCTCTTTATAGCATGGTACGATAAATCTACATTCAGTCGATCCTGCAGTTGTTGAACTAAATTAGGTTCATGAGGGCGTAAGTGATTAATAAATGGATAGGCAAAATAAAGATGGCCTCCTTTTTTCAATAAAGGCCGTTGATAAGGTAATGGTTTTTGGTCTGGTTGCGGAACAGCCCAGTGTATTTCACCAGAAGCTAAAGCCCGCTCCAGAAATTCTACGCTAGTTCCAAAAGCAGCCACTGCTTTTTTAGAATAGCCCTCAGTTAACCATTGTTGTACTAATTCTGGAGTTCCTTTGATCATATGCTTTGATGGTTAATTTAATTCAACTACAGATACTTTAACTTTATTATTTTGGTAAGCAAATTTGAAGGTAATTGATTTGCCTTTATTGTTAGTAATATAAAGGTTCTGGCGGGTATTAGAGCCTGCTGAGTAAGGGTTTGAGTAAATAGAGACCCCATATTCTCTTGGTACATCTGGAATATTGGCAAAATCATGACTGGTGGGAGCCTCTACTTCCAGTCCTGCATCTTTAGCCACCCAATTAATTAAAGAAGCCAGGTGGCAGACCCCATCTCCAAACAAATACCCGTCTGTTTTAAAACCTTCACCAGCATTAAAATGGGCATTAGTGGTTTTTACCAGGCTATTTTTATACTTAGTCAAAACATCATCATGGAAAGAAAAGGTTTTGCCTGGATCTAGTTTAAATTCATACTGAAAAGGTTTAATAACTTCTTCCCAATTAAGGTCTTTTTTAGAAGTAACCTTATCACTTAAATATGCCAAATTAAGCAAAATGTTGTTTTTCATTACATCATTAACAAACTGGTTCCCGTAACGGTTGTCCAAAGACAATTCCCTTTGAGA
>JACQJU010000099.1 GCA_016204905.1 Candidatus Gottesmanbacteria bacterium
AATTATTTTGTCAAGATTTTTATCTACCTCCCAATTTATTTGTTTAACATTTAACTCATCTTGAATCAATTTTTCGAATTCCTTATCTAGCTTTTGAGATGTTTCCTTTATTGTTATGTAGATGCTGTTCAATGGTTGTCTAAGCTTAATACTGTTAATTTTTCTTACAGAATGGCCGCCCTCTACTATATTGCGAGTGAAAGTCATTTTTTCTTCTAGTTTTTTATCTACTACTTCATTATTTTCTGCCGGCCAATCCGAAAGATGCACAGATTCTTCGCTAGTAAGATTTCTATAGATTGATTCTGATAAAAATGGCACTATGGGAGCAGATAATTTGCAGATGGTTTTAAGCACCTGGTGGCAAGTCGTATAAAAGGATTCCTTATCTACTTTATTGTCAGCAGTTACTCCGACACGGTCCCGACCTCTTCTTATATACCAGGTTGATAACTCGTTTATATAATCGTGTAATTTGGCTACAACTGTCACCGTGTCATAATTTTCAAAGCTTTCGGTGGTATTTCTTACCAATCCTTGTAAACGAGATAGTATCCATTTATCAAGTATGTTTTCAGAAATATTGGTTGCTCCGTCTTTTGGGGTCCAGAGGTCTATACGAGCATAGGTTATAAAGAAATTGTAGACATTCCACAATAAAAGCATGATGCCTTTTATTTGATTTCGATAGTTTTCCTCGGAAATAAGTATGTCTTGACCGTGCATGACTGGGGAGCCTAATAGATAAAGTCTCAGGGCATCACCGCCATATTTTTGTAATAGTTCCTTGGGATCCGGGTAATTACCATAATTTTTGCTCATTTTGCGGCCGTCGGTGCCCAAGATGACGCCTTCGACTAGGACATTTTTGAATGCAGGTGATCGGTACAAAGCAGCCCCTATGACGTGTAAGACATAAAACCAAGCTCTGATTTGTCCAGTATATTCGGCTATAAAATCAGGCGGGAAAAAATCTTCTAGCTTTTCTTGTTGCTCAAAAGGGAAATGCCTTTCGGCAAAGGAGGCTGATCCTGCTTCTATCCAGCTATCGAGTACTTCAGGCACGCGGTGGACTTTTTTGCCACATTTTTTACAAGTTACTTCTATTTGGTCAATTTCGGGTTTGTGGAGGTCGGCAATTTTTACTCCTGAAGCTTCCTCTAATTCTTTTATGGAGCCAGGAACAAAACGCTCACCGCAGGTACATTCCCAGACAGGAACGGGAGATCCCCAATATCTGCTCCGAGAAATATTCCAGTCTGGAGCATTTTCGACACTCTTTTGGAAACGACCAAATTTAAAGTGCGACGGGAACCAGTTTATTTTTTTATTCGTCTGTAAAAGTAATGGTTTGAGTTTTTGGATATCCACATACCAAGCGTCCTGGGGGGCATAATAGAGCCTAGTATGACAACGCCAACAAAGAGGAACACTATGAGGGAGTTTATCTTCTCTATAAAGAAGACCACGGTCATTCAAGTCTTCTTCGACTAGTTTATTGGCCGCAAGATAATAAAGGCCACCGAATTTGGGTACTTGGGGTTTGATATTACCTTCTTCATCTAGATGCATCTCTATATGGATGCCCTCTCTTTTCATGGCAGATAAATCTTCTTCTCCGTAGGCAGCTATAGTGACTACTCCGGTACCTTCCTGGGCAGTGACAAAATCTCCACCGATGATGATGAATGCTTTTTCGCCTTCTTTTATATTGGGTTTGTAATATTCATAATGTGGTTCGAATTTTTTACCGATTAATTTTGTTCCTTTGAATTCGTCTATTATTTTGTAGGGAATGTCCTGAAGCATTTTTAGTGTCGGTTTTGCCAAAATATATTTCTCTTTACTTTGTTCTACTTTGACATAGGTTAATTTAGGATTGATGGCAAGTGCTGGAGTAACAATTTTATTCCAGGGAGTCGTAGACCAGGCAAGTATATAAGTATCTTTTTCAACAGCTAGCTTGTATTTGTAAGTGGATGCATGATCTTCTATTTCTTTGTAGTTATCTGAGTCCATGGCTACCTCAAAATTGGATATCGGAGTGGCGCAATGAGGACAATAGAGAGATACTCTGAGGCCCTTATAAATATAATCTTTATCATACATTTGTTTGAATACCCACATGACCGTTTCCATGTATGATAGATCCATCGTCTTGTAGGCATTTTGGAAATCTACCCATCTTCCTATATGATCGATATACCATTCCCATTCTCCCGAAACTTGAGAAACATAGCGTTTGCACTCCGCGATAAATTTTTTGACGCCGACTTTTTTTTCTATTTCCCTTTTGGATTTGAGTCCTAGTGATACTTCGACTTTGTTTTCAGCCGGTAGTCCGTGGCAATCCCAACCCCAAACTCTTCTGACTCTATAGCCTTTCATAGTCCAGAATCTGGGGAAAACATCTTTGGGAATACTAGACAGGAGTGTTCCATAATGTGGCATGCCGGTGATGAAGGGAGGGCCATCGAGGAATGTCCACTTTTTATCCTCGGGTCGAGACTGGATGGATTTTTCAAAAATCTTATTTTTCTTCCAATATGCTAGGATTTCCTCCTCTTGCTCTGGGAAATTGACGTTTGGAGAAACTGGTTTAAACATGATGACTATTATACAAAAAAAACAAACCCCAGTCACTCAATAAGCCTTTCGGCTCTCCCCACCCGAGTGACTGGGGTCTGCACGTATTTACTTGCGATATGTTTTTTTTTGTTTGGTGAGCCATCGATCATAGGCATAGGCATACCCTGCATTAAATGCAAGCAGGATTAGGCCTGACATGAGGCCAGCTGCGAATATGGTACCGAGAATACCATATCGCATGTTGATCCCGATAAAAAGCCCAACTGGGAAAGCCAATACCATTTCTACCACTAGCTCCCTATTCAGAAGCGTATAGCGCGGCTCTGATCGTAACTCACTAGCATGCTCCTCCCGAATGCCCCCTCTGAAGGCAGCGACTAGGATCGCTGCTGCTATAACCAAAGCGAGCAATGTCAGAATTGACATCTTGAGCTCCTCTTTTTAGGGCTCCTTTTTATCTTCTTTGAGATAAAAAGCAGCCTTTGATTATCGCGATCGCATACGCAAGATATACGATTACGAATAGTTCTGGCAAATCTGGTGCGTAGTCATACAATTGTATAACTAACTTAAACAGTGCCCAGATAAGCCACCAGACGCAGAATATAATCGCAGAACCGATGCGTATATTCAATTTGCCTCCTTTTTCATGGCATCTACCAATGTTCATCAGGTACCACCATAACTAGAGTCGCTATGGCGCCAATGATGCTTATCACACATCCCACTGGTACTTCTAGGATTGTCCAGAGATCCAGCGGCACGCGTGTGATGCCCAGGAAAAATAGTGATACACCACCAATAGTAATAGCCAGGAATAGGCTGGCCATGATTGGTCCATAGGTTTCTGGTTTTCCTATCAACGTTCCAACTATTGATAGAAAAACTGCAAATAGGAAAATTATCCACCCGATCCCGAATCCCCAGTTGAGTCCCCACCAGAAGGACCAGAGATCGTGGAGTGGTGTGTAAAGTTGCGCACCGATTAACATCGCGGTAACTCCTAACACCACAAGGAACGTATATATCCGTCGAATCCCTCGTGTCGCTATATAATTTTTCATGGAACCCTCTCTTTCGACCTCGCGTTATGAACGATGCGTTATTGAACTGTCGCCCAGTTCAGCCTCCTAATGGAGAGCGTTTTAGGCACTATAGCAAATAATACCCAAAATGCTCTCCACTTTTAGAAGAAGTATATTCTTCCCGCAAGTTGTAAACGTGCAAATAAAATCTAATAGACAAAAGAATAAATACCAAAAAGCTTGTTATTTGGCTTTCTTTCTTCTGCGAGGTTATTCTAGCAGAAAGAGAAAATGAAGTAAAAACTAATGCTTACCTTGCAGGAGGAAGCCGGGGATTCTTTGAACAGAGATAGATTGTGAGATAAAAATGGCTTCTGGAACAGCTAAAGAAGCATATAGACAGTTAATAGAGTATCGCCTTTCACGTTACCGTTTCCCTTGACACTGATATTGGGTAAATGATATTTTGTAAACATGATTAAAAAGACTGCAACATCAAATAATGTTTTTAAAAAGATAGTTCGAGAAGTAGTAAGAGATGAAATACTTCCTGTAGAGAAAAGATTAAACGCGAGGATGGATATAAAGTTAGAAGGCTTTAAGGAGGAGATCGTTTCTGAAGTTAAAGGTTTGCTGACTAAGCTTAGGAGCGATTTTGCTAAAATGAAAGATGAAATTGTAGGAGAACTGAAAGGTATGCGTGAAGAATTTACTATGCACCAAGGTCAACATGATGAAATAAAAGATCGTTTAGATAAGACAGACGCTATCCATCCCCTAGGCCGTCACTCAGGCTAAAATAGCTTATTATGTTAGTGTTTTCCTTGTCTCAAGAAAGCTGGGATTCTTAATTCAGAGACAGATTTCGAGATCAGTTTACAGAATCTCCTAGACGAAAATTGGTCTTCTTGAGTCTTTAAAGTTCCAATTTATAGTTTCAGATGATAT
>JACQJU010000102.1 GCA_016204905.1 Candidatus Gottesmanbacteria bacterium
AGAGAAGATAAGTGATTTAATATGTTTATAATGATCAATCGAAATATAATAATCAATTGTTGCTGCGCTTCCTTTTAGGGAGGCGTCCCGCTAGTAGGCGGGCAGGCGCATAAATTGCGTAATTTGACCTCCCAAGCGGGAGGTTTTTTTATTGGGAAAATATGGCAGTATGGGTAGAAATTGAAACCGAAAAATTAAATATTGATCCATCTTGGAGGGCCCATGTTAGCGAAGAGAAAACTGAGGGCGGCGCTGCCTTTATAGTTCCTCATTCGGATGATGCGGAATTTATAGGCTGGGGAATCATACAAGAGATGGTTAAGGCAGATATACCCGTTACTGTTATTCTCCTGACAATGGGAGAAAAAGGAAAACCTCCAGATTCTATCAAAACTGAGGAGCAAGTTATAGAAGAGAGAAAAAGTGAAGCGGAAAGCTCTGCAAATGCGTTGGGGATGCATGTTATATATGTTAATAGTCCTGCGCCAGATGGTGACGTAGAAGGTTATGAGGAAGACTTAAAGCACCAGGTTATGGATATAACCAGGCTCAAAAAGTTTGACGTTATATTTTCTTGGGATGAATATGACCGGACGAGGGGACTGAACCATCCAGATCACAACGCATCTGGGCGAATAGCCAAATCAATTAGCTTTGCTGCACGCACGAGAGGTAGTAAATATGATACTCCAGGTATTGAGCCGCTTTCTTATCGTCCACGACTTTTTGCCTGGACAAGCGATAGAACTGCCGCACCAGAACCTATTTATATATTTCAATTCAATGAGACGGCTATGGCCGCTCGAGAAGATCATTTTGATAAGTACTATCCTACACAGATGCCAAAAAGTAAGATTGAAACAGAATATCGGCCATTATTTCAGAGAGCCAATAAGGGAATTGCTAGTCAGTATGAGCAAAAATATGTTGAGTTACGTTAGTTTTATGCTATAATCAGCCTATGTCTGAGGCTAATGGATGGTTTTATAAAGATCCATCTAAATTAAAACTTCATAGTCTCCATATCGAAGTTATAGCTGATTATGGAGGCGGACATACTACAGACCACGCTTTCTCTGAGGTGAGAAATCATTTCCTCCGTTTTGATAAAAAAAATTTTATCCGTATGATTACAGAACATCCTGTTTATGCTTTTTCCACTGTGGAAACTGGTTTCTGGATCGCTCAGGAGGGACTTCATAGCGAACATAAAGACCTAATAATTTTTTCTAATACTGCACCCCGCGGAGATATTGAATGGTGGGGTGAAAACCGGCAAGGATTTGTTTGCGGAATATTAGATAATGGAATACCGGTGTTTGCTGTTAATGCCGGATTTAATTTATCCTTTATAAAAAATAGATTAAGAGGTTTATGGGAAGTTAAAGTCCCAAATATAGGTACGCAATTTAGATCCCGAGATTATTATCCGGAAGTGACTATGTCAATCGTCAATGGGGATAGTAGTAAAATCGGTAAGCCAATCAATGTAAAAAAGATTCCTGATGTTCCCCAATTTGTGGTAGCTTCGGTTGATGGGTATGGAAATTTAAAAACTACTATCAAAAGAAGCCATTTATATACAAATATAGCCAATTCACCTAAATTGCGAGTTACAATAAACGGCAGGACTCATGAGGTGGTCAATACACTTATAAAGGGTGTCAATGGAAAAACAGGAGATTTATGTATGGTAGTCGGATCATCGGGAGGAAAAAAAGGAAGTTTTATAGAGTTTGTCAGACTCCAAGGTAGAGCCAATGAAGATTTCGGTATCGATGGGCCAAGAGATGATATGGGGAAGATAAAAATAGAAAGTATGAAATAAAGAGAATAGTTCGATCCTTCTTGATAAATCTTATTTAGTTTGTTACAATCGCCCGCGATATGCCTCCAGTACTTGAGAGAGTTACTTCCAGAGAAATACCTAAGGATCGCATAAAGCTTTGGATTATTGCAGATTTTGGTTGGGGGGACCTTGCCTTTAGTGAAGTTGCAGATGAGTTATATTCTCTAGTTCCTGGAATTAGTGCTGAAAAATTATCATTACCCCCTTTTTCAACATTATCAACCGGTTTTGCAATAAGACAGTTAGGTTTAAGAAGATATTATCCAGGTAAATTAATTTTTTCTAATACTGCTCCAAGAGGAATGGATGAGGGAATCCCTTGGCATGGGAGTGCAAAACAAAGATTACTTTTTGGAATATTGGATAGTGGAGTCCCTGTTGCTGCTATATCCAGTGGTTACAATTGGTCTTTTGTAAAAGATCGCATTGGAAAAGATGAAGATGGCGTTCCACTCTTTTTTGACATCGATATTTCCAATGAGGGCTCTCAATTTCGATCTCGCGATATATACCCTGGGGCTATAAAGAGACTAATTGACCGTGATGAAACAGTTTTAGGTGAACGGATCGACCCAGCAAGCATACCGGATTATCCTAGAAATCAAGTAATGTATGTTGATGGTTATAAGAATATAAAGATTTCAACACCAGAATCAGAATTTGATCCTGCACTGAAAGTATCACCTCAGTTAAATGTGACTTTAAATGGAATAACTCGAACAGCCCATAATGCGCTAAGCGGACTTATCCCAAACGAAGGACTAGTTTTACGTACTGGATCTTCTGGTGATATTGATGATCCTTTTATAGAGTTACAATTAGTGGGTGGTCACGCCAGAAAGTTGTTCGAACCACCTGATAAAGAATTCGTATATGTAGATAATGGTAACCTCGTAACTTTTGGACCAGCTACAGATGCTGGTGATTTGTCTGAATCTAGGGCAGCGTAAATATAGAGCGAATGGAGATTTTTTTCATCGATCGTCTCGAGATGACTTGGGGAAGATAAAAATAGAGGCAGTGAGGTAATGATTGGGTAATGATTGGATTGACAAAAGATTGACAAAAAGATATTTACGGTTTAAAATCCCATAAATATTTTCATTTAGTATAAACTTTATAAAGGAGTGATAGATTTATGCCTGAAGTGGTAAAAATATTTGATGAACATCAAGCCGCCGCAACTCTCCCAGATTCTAGTGCGGAGTTTGTCGGTGGTGAGGTAAAATTAATACAAAGTGACAATGTTTTCAATCCTCCTTCATATTTTCGAACCGACTGCTCAATGGATCCTGTGAGTTGTCCTGCTTTGGGTTTAAATAGGGCTAGAGTGAGTGGAGAGACTAGAAAGAGATCACATAGATGTGAGGCAGTGCGAGCTCCAGAATCGGCATTACCTCAAGATGCGGTTGTTTTTTGTGGGAAACTGGATGTTTATAAAGATACTATTCAAGCTCCGATTAAAACACCTCCCCTAAATTTACCTTCGACTAATGTTCCAGCTTGAATTATAGGTAAAAAAGTAACATAATATGGGATAATGAAACCTGTGATTTTTGCCGGATCCTCCAATCTACCTCTGGCAAAAAATATTGCTACCTCTTTAGAACTTTCTTTGGGAAAAGCGGAAATTACACGTTTTGCTGATAGTGAGTGCCGGGTGCGGATATTGGAAGATGTAGAGGAGAAAGATGTTTTTATCATCCAGTCCCTGGCCAATCCAGTCGATGAAAATCTGATGGAGTTTTTACTCCTGGGGGATGCGGCCAAGAGGGGTGATCCTCGTAGAATCACTGCTGTAGTACCATATCATGGATATGCCAGGCAGGATAGAATACATAGGACCGGTGAGTCACTTTCTGCACACGTTGTAGCTAAACTAATAGAATCGGTTCATTATGATAGGCTGATTACAGTAGAATTACACAATGAATCCATATTAGGATTTTTTGAGATACCCGTTTTTCATATTTCTGGTTTTACTCCCTTTAAACCTCTGGTTACTCAAATAAAAGGCGATATAGTGGTGGTGACTCCTGATGCTGGGGCGCTAAAAAGATCACAAAAATTTGCTGAGTCTATAGATGCACCGCTGGCTTTGATAGAGAAAAAAAGAGACCTAGATACTCCACATAAGATAGTATCTATGAAAGTGGTAGGAGATATCAAAGATAAAACGGCAATCATATTTGATGATGTGATAGTGACCGGGGGAACGCTAGTAAATGCAGCTTATCTACTCAAAGAAAAAGGAGCCAAGCAAGTGATTGCCGCGGCTACTCATGCTGATTTTGTCGGAGGAGTGGACAAAATACTCAAAGATGCTCCTATAGATAAGATTTGGGTCACTGATACTATCTATATACCCAGCGATAAGAAATTTTCTAAGCTGGAGATTGTGCCGATTGCTCCTTTTATAGCCTCTGAGATGAAAAAGATGATACGGTGATACATGCGAATGAGAGATCATGCGAATTTATGCGAATCCACTTCCCGCTTAAGCAATTATTTGTTAAAATTCAATATTGAGATTGTTTAAGAAGATTAATCTCATGAACGAATTATTGCGAATATGCGAATATAAACAAATATGCGAATATTGCCAAGATCGATCGAAAGATTGATTGAATCTTTTCAAAAATTACCAGGTATAGGACCGAAGACTGCTCAGAGATTGACATTTTATCTTCTCCATGTACCTCAGGGGGAATTAGATAGTTTTTCTGAAGCGGTCAAAAATCTCAAGATCGCTACTGTATATTGTTCTCGTTGTTTCAATGTCGGAGAGTCTGATCCTTGCGTGGTTTGTGCTAGTCTGGATAGAGATGAGAAAATTATCTGTGTTGTTGAGCAACCTATAAATATAGTTTCACTAGAAAAAACTGGAAAATACAAGGGTTTATATCATGTACTTCATGGAGCTATTTCACCTCTAAATAATATAGGGCCTGAGGAAATAAGAATAGCGGAGTTGTTAGAGAGGATCAAAAAGAAGCCAGAAGTGACTGAAGTGATTTTGGCTACTAATTCGAATATGGAAGGGGAAGCCACGGCGATGTATATCAGTAATCAGATATCAGATGTCAGAAATCAGATGTCAGATTTAAGAAATTTGAGAGTTACCAGACTAGCTCAAGGGATACCAGTGGGTGGGGATCTGGAATATGCAGATGATATAACTTTGGAACATGCTTTATCGGGGAGAAGAGAGTATAAGTGAGAATTTTTAATTTCTAATTACTAATTTCTAATCAATTTTTAAAATTTTAAAATTAATAAATTAAGATTTGATTAAAAATTAAAAATTGTAATTTAGAGATTAATTATGATAGATAAACAAAAATTGTGGGATGAGCTGAATAAAATACCCGATCCTGAGTTGGGGATTTCGATAGTCGAATTGGGACTTATATATAAACTAGATGTGGATAAAGGGGGAGTAGTAAGCGTGAATATGACGTTAACTACCATGGGTTGTCCTTTGTTTGAACTCATCGCTGGTCCAATCCAAGAAAACCTCAAGAAAATAGACGGAGTAAAAGATGTATTAGTAGAGTTGACCTTTGAGCCGCCTTGGTCGCCGGAGAAAATGACAGAAGAAGCAAAAGTGAAATTGGGATTTTTTTGAAATCATGCGAATTTATGCGAATGCGGGGAAACCGAATTTATGCTAATATGCGAATAATTCGCAAATTCGCACTAATTTGCTCTTGATTAGCAAATATTCGCATGATGTGGTAATAAGTTTACGTATTCTCTATGCCTGTAAAAAGAATAATCGGTGGATCGCTTGAATTTATCAAAGATACTGCCAAAAAAGGGGCGCAAATAGCGCCCGATATTTTGGGGGGTATGCTGGAACAGGCAGTCAAAGGTAGTCAACAGACACCTGCTCAGAAACAGCAAGCTGCGCAACAGATGCAGCAGAAACAAACCCAGCATCAACAAAAAGATGAAGAAGAACTGAAAAAAGCCCGGGAAGCATTGGCACAGCTGCAGAAGATGCAAAAAACATTTGCACCCAAACCACAGCAAGCTCCTCGTCCCTATGAGGCTACTATTTCTGATATGGAACAGAAAAAGGCTCAAGAAGTAGAAGCTCTCAAAAGGCAACAATCTCAAGCATTACCAGTACCGATGAGTAAACAATCGCGGGGTATGCTCTTTAAGAAGAAAAAAGTCAACAAAGGATCGGAAGGTTTGGTGAAGGACACGAGAGTGGGATAGAGATAATTTCTAATTTCTAATTA
>JACQJU010000104.1 GCA_016204905.1 Candidatus Gottesmanbacteria bacterium
AAATTAGAAATTAAAAATTCGTGCTTCATATTCACTTATCCTTTCTTCAAAAGATAATATATACCCCAACTCATCTACACCTTTGATCAAACATCTCTTTCTAAAACTATCTATATCAAAGTGAAATACTAACTTCTGTCCCGTCCCAAAGGCATTTGCAAGAGGACCTCTTGCAAATACTGTCATGATGGGCCGTAAAATTAAGGCCTGTTTTTCCAAATCGACCGTCACTTCTATATTCTTATCCTCCTGGATAACTTGAAAAAGTATTTCTAATTCTTTCGGCTTCAAAAGGACACATAAAAGCGCATTCTTCAAAGCATTATTATAAAAAATATCTCCAAATGATGATGAAATCACTACCCTAAACCCATAATCAGCTATCGCCCATACTGCATGCTCCCTACTCGACCCACAACCAAAATTATTCCCCACCACCAAAATTTTAGCAGTACCATAGTTCGAACTATCGAACTTATTATTACTCCTTGCCCTCCCAACCTGATCAAATCTCCAATCATAAAAAAGATACCTCCCAAAACCCTCCCTCTTTGTAATCTTCAGAAACCTCGCCGGCACGATCTGATCGGTATCAATGTTTTCATTTATGATAGGAAGGCAGGTTGAAGTTATTACAGTAAACGTATTCATAAGAATTTTCTGTTATCGGTTTTCAGTTCTCGGTTATCGGTGATTGGTTTCTCGGTTATCAGTTTATCAGATTAACTGAAAACAGATAAACAGGTAGCTGAAAACTGACAACCGAAAACTGATAACTGTGTTTATAAATATTTCCTGACATCCGTTATCCTTCCTTCTATCGCCGCTGCAGCTGCCATGATCGGACTAGCCAGAAAGGTCCTTGATCCCGGTCCTTGCCTCCCTTCATAATTTCTATTACTCGTAGACACGCAGTATTTTCCCGGCGGCACCTTATCATCATTCATGGCTATACAGGCACTACAGCCTGACCACCGCCACTCAAAACCCGCCTCATTAAATATCTTATCTAATCCTTCCTTCTCAGCTTGTAATTTCACCTGCCTAGATCCTGGGACCACCCAAGCAACCACTCCATCTTTTACTTTCTTTCCTTTAATAATCTTAGCTGCCTCCCTTAAATCCGTAATTCTTGCATTGGTACAACTTCCAATAAAAACATAATCTATCGGAAATCCCTCCAACTTCATCCCCGGCTTCAATCCCATATACTCCAAAGCCCTTTCCATAGTTCTTCGTTCTTCTTCATTTTTCGCATCTTTCGGATTTCGCCTGCCTGCCGACGAGGCAGGGATTTCGGATTTCGGATTTATCCCCGTTGACGGATCTGTCCCCCAGGTTACCAAGGGTTCTATTTTATCAGCATCAATTTGCACCTGTTTATCATACTTTGCACCCTTGTCAGTTCTAAGCGACCGCGCAAGACTGACAAGATCATCCCATTTTTTACTATTAGGACAATACTTTCTGCCTTTCAAATAAGAAAATGTCACCTCATCAGGCGCTATCATCCCAGCTCTAGCCCCGGCTTCTATGCTCATATTACATATCGTCATTCTTTCTTCCATATTCATAGCCTCTATTGTTGATCCAGTATATTCTATACAATATCCCACCCCTCCCTTAGCGCCAATTTTAGCAATTATCGTCAATATGACATCTTTGGCACTTACTCCTTTACCCAATTTACCCTCTATATTTACCTGCATAGTTTTCATAGGGTTTTGCAATAGACATTGCGTTGCTAATACCTGTTCTACTTCAGTCGTTCCTATTCCAAAAGCCAGTGACCCAAAAGCGCCATGAGTGGAAGTATGACTATCGCCACAAACAATTGTCATCCCTGGTTGGGTAATACCCAACTCAGGACCTATTACATGAACTATACCTTGATTGAGACTATCCAGCCCAAAAAGTTCTATCCCAAAGTCTTTACAATTCTTTTCGAGAGTCTCTACCTGCATCTTGGATAAGACATCCCGTATACTCTTTTGATCTGTTGTAGAGACATTATGATCGACTGTAGCAAATGTTTTATCGGGCCTCCTGACTTTTAAATCTTTTTTTCGCAAGTTAGAAAAAGCCTGTGGACTAGTCACCTCATGAATAAGATGGGCATCAATATACAAAAGTGCCGGAGCACCAGCCTCCTGGCTAACCACATGCCTATCCCAAAGTTTTTGATATAAAGTTCTTGGCTTCATATATATTATTTAAATTAAGCCGGTGGCACGAGTCAAACTGATAATATAATGCGAGCAATATGAAATTTTCAAAGATTGCCTGCCTGTCCGCAGCTAAGTTCCTAAGTTCAAAGATGCTCTTTTTATATTCTAGGCGAGCACGGGAAAATTTTATGTGCGAGCATGATTTTTCCAATTGACAGGACGGGCTAATTAACTAAAGATCGTAAATCAGTCTCATCAATTTCCTTCTTTCTATCTGCCATCTTCAAAAACTCCTGGTAAATCCTATCTAATTCTTCCCCCTCTTTTATCTTATATCCTATATCTTCTATCCTATGCCTCAGAGCCGCTCTTCCTGATCTTGCCGTCAAAATTATTTGTGAACTATCAGCACCGACTACTTTCGGATCTATAATTTCATAATTTTCCCGCCTCTTTAGTACTCCATCCTGATGTATACCCGATGAATGAGCAAAAGCATTGGCCCCAACTATAGCTTTGTTTGGTTGCACCGGTATACCCATAATATTTGCTACCATCCGACTAGTAGGAATTAATTCTCTGGTTTTTATGCGCGTATAATAGGGCAAATAATCTCTTCTAGTATAAATAGCCATGATTACCTCTTCCAAAGAGGTATTACCAGCTCTCTCTCCGATACCATTTATCGTACCCTCCACTTGCCTAGCTCCATTTGATATCCCAGCCAAAGCATTAGCCACAGCCAATCCTATATCATCATGCGTATGAACCGAAATGACGGCCTTGTCTATATTAGAAACATGATCCACTAAGTATTTGATCTTGGCTCCATACTCCTCAGGAAAACAGTATCCCGTCGTATCTGGGATATTGACCACAGTTGCTCCTGCTTTTATCACAGCCTCTATCATACGAGCCAGAAAGGCATTATCCGCTCGTCCTGCATCCTCAGCATAAAACTCCACATCAGAAACATATTTCTTGGCGTATTTGACCGCCCCTACTGCCCGTTTGAGAATTTCCTCACGATTGGATTTAAATTTATGCTCTATATGCATATCAGAAGCCCCAATCCCGGTATGAATTCGTGGATACTTCGCTTTCTTGAGGGCTGCTGCCGCAACATCAATATCCTTCTTTATCGCCCGAGTCAGACCACATACGATACAGTTTCTTATAGTTCGAGATATTTCTTCAACCGACTTGAAATCTCCAGGACTAGATATAGGAAATCCAGCCTCGATGATATCAACCCCCAGCTTCTCCAGTTGCCGAGCCAACTCTACTTTCTGACGAGTATTTAACTTAGCCCCCGGGCTCTGCTCCCCATCCCGAAGAGTCGTATCAAAAATATAGATTTTCTCTTTAGCCATAATATTTTCCCAACAAGAGTCTTTTTGATATGCGACCGCATATCCAATAGACTCTTATTTATCCTCCTACAAATAAAAAAATCTCTCGGCTTGAGAGATTTTGTTCTAACTTCTATTTTCTAATTTCTAACTTCTACACTTCTCTCAAACCATATTAAATCTCTCCAAGAAGGAGAAAATCAAGGTTTAAAAGAAGGTTTTGTCTCATAACTTTTTTACTATACTAAATATTATGCCTATCTGTCAATAAGTCATGATTTACTAGCCAAAAGGCCTTGAGCAAAACCAATCGATAGATCACTTACAATCTGAGCTCTATCAAATAGAGTCATAGGTCTACCTTCTCCTGGATATACTTTCCCTTCATAAAAAGCCTCTAAAATTGCCTCGGAAGTAAAATTTCGAGCCTCAAAAATAGTTTGCTGACTCCCTACGTGAGGCGGACGATGATAGTCAGTTCCAGCAACTTCCCGCATACCATAATCGGCAGCGACCTTATGAGCTTGCTCTTCCCTTTGGCTGACTCCCGGGATGATTTGCCCCATCCAACTGAATACTTCTATCCCAGCTCCGCGTCTTTGTAAGTCACTCAAACTTTCCGCCACACGCTTAATATCATCGAATCTCACCGATCCGATATGTGGTGTTTCGGGATGATTAAAAACGACCACTCCATTATGATCCAGCGTATATTTAACTACATCAACTAGAGAAGGACGCCAATTATGCTCTCCCGCCTTTTCTGCCCATCTAAGCTGAGGAGAACCTGCCTCCCTTCCTGGGAAATATACTCCGACATGACCCTTATTTGTAGTCACTTCGACTCCAGGAAGAGCGATAATGTTAGTTCCCTGATTTTGTGCTCTCTTAGTGGCCTCGATTAATTCACCGAGTCCACGAGTTGTATTATGATCAGTTAATGCAATTATTCCTAAACCGGACTTTATCGCCTGATTGACGATATCACTCGGCGATCCCCTTCCATCACTATAGACACTATGACCATGAGTCTCTGCCTTTATCCTAGGCATAATTTCGCTAATATAGCAAAAAGACTACCTTACTACAATCTTTCTACCAACTGGTATTTGACATATTGATGATTTGATGATAAGATGATTATACTATGGATTCTGGATACACCCGCACTACTATCACACTCCCAGAAAATCTTCTTATAGAGATCAAAAAAAGAGCGCTTGAAAAGAAAAAGAAGATGAAGGACCTCATCGTGGAAGGTTTAAATATCTATATCAATATGGATGAATCAGACCTTGCTCGCCAGCAAAAAAACAAATCCGATATCACCTCTCTCTTTGGCGTCTGGGGCAAAGGACCCAAAGGATTCACAGAAGTTGAAGAAATGCGATATGGTAAAGAAGAAAAAGCCAGGGAGACTAATCTTCGCAAACTATGGAAAAAGTCCTAATCGATACTGATGTTTTTATAGATTTTCTTCGTGGATACAACAGAAGAATCAAAGACATCTTTACCCAAGTTGAGGAAAAACATATTCATGGATATATTTCTCTCATAACTATTATCGAATTGTACGCAGGAAAAGATACCAAAAATGTGAGAAAACTCCGATCGCTAAATCAGCTTTTATCATTCTTTGAAGTAGTTATACCCAACATGCTTATGGCCAAACTTGCGGGTAAATTAAAAAGAGATTATGCCTTAAGCCTGGCAGATAGCATCATCGCATCTACCAATATATTGCTTGGTACCAGACTTCTCACCTTCAATGTTCGTCACTACAGACTCGTTCCTGACCTCATGCTTTTTAAACTCAATAATGAATAGTGTAAAAGAAAATTTACTCTCCTTCTTAAGTAAACTGCAATCATTTCAATCTGCAAAAAAACCCTCTATCCTCTTTACTACAAAATATATCAATAAATATCAATTTATATCATTTATCCACCTTTGTAACGAGTTAAAAATTTCCCCACTTATTATCGGAGAAAACCGTGTCCAAGATGCCCAAGAAAAAATCGACTATTTAGCCTCGCAAGGGCAGCCCTTGCAAGCCCAGACCTTGCGGAAAACTTTCACCTTTTCTATGATCGGCAATCTCCAAAAAAACAAAACCAACAAAGCCCTATCTCTTTTTGACGAAATCCATGCCGTAGATACGATTGACTTAGCAAAACAAATAAATAACAAGATATTAAACATTAATAATTTAAAGCGGGTGACAGGAGGCGGGGAGCCCCAACGCCGGGGTCCCCTTGTGGGTGGCGCTGGGGCTGCCGACTGGCAGGACCCGCAAATTAAAATAAA
>JACQJU010000005.1 GCA_016204905.1 Candidatus Gottesmanbacteria bacterium
ATCTTAATATCTTAATATCTGGAATACAAATGATATGAACACCAAGAATCCATATATATCAGTCGTTATACCTGCCTTCAACGAAGAAAAATATCTCCCCCAGTGTCTGAAAGCATTACAGAATCAAACCTTTAAAGACTTTGAAATCATAGTCGTTGATAACAACTCCACCGACGAAACAGCAGAAATTGCAAAAAAAGCCGACACAAAGGTAGTCGAAGAAAAACGTCAAGGAACAACATTTGCTCAAGAAAAAGGATTTTCCAGTGCAAGAGGCTCGATTATAGCTAGAACAGATGCCGATACAATTGTCTCCCCCAACTGGCTCTCTCTTATAGCCAAAACATTCAGAGAAAATCCAGACGTCGTTGCCCTAACAGGATCATTTGACTCACCCTATAAGACATTCCCCAATCTACTATTCCATCTCGCTACTTTAATATTTGTCTCTTTCACTCAAATTCTGACCGGACACCCCGCTCTACACGGGCCAAATATGGCTGTCAGGAAAGATGCTTGGAAAAAGGTAAAAATACATAACTACGACAGCCTTGTTCACGAAGATATTGATCTAGCTTGTCATCTTAGCAAGATCGGCAAAATTCTTTTTTTACCTCATCTGAAAACCACATATTCATTACGCAGAATAAAAAAGCCAGTTTCTCTCTTTGTAGAATATCCAATTCGCTATTTCAAAACCATTTTTTTACATCATCCCGGTCTCAAACGCCATAAGATCCTCATCTAAAATCGGGAAAAATCTCCAAATGTCGTTTACCCAATATGAAATATTTGAAAATTGCTTTCGTGATCCGAAAGAAAAATTGCCATCCCTCTTTTGATCTTCTGCCAGAAGAATAAACTAGCGCATCTTTTACAAATGCTGTTTTACCAATTTTGGCAATCCGTAGACTAAAATCCGTATCTTCCAGTATAAGAAGATTAGTATCAAAACCACCAATACGCTCTCCAGCTTCTCTCCAAAAAGCCATATTCTGTCCGGCAGCAAAAGGCCTTGGTAAAATAATTGACAAAAGAATCCAACCATAGTATTGAATATAATTTATAAAGTGATAATAAGGAAAACTCCCATCAGTCACCTTAAATGGCCCATAAGAAAAAACAACTCCTGGCCTCTTTAGAGCCTCGACATGATGACTAAGCCAATCATTTGCTAAAATAGTATCCGCATCAGTAAAGAGGACTATATCCCCTATCGCATTCTTTAAACCTTGTTGACGAGCAAAACCAATTCCCTTATGCGTTACAGATATAACTTTAGCTCCCCACTCTCTAGCTATTCTTACAGTATCATCATTGGAACCACCATCAACTACCAATACCTCAACATCCCAATCATTCTTTTCCAGAGATTGTACAGATTTAAGCGTCCGTCCTATGTATTTTTCCTCATTGTAAACAGGAATGACTATTGATAACTTCATATTAATGCCCGTGAGTATTCTGAAGCTTGAACATATCACTCACTTCAGAAACGGTTGTTGCATCTTCTGGATTTTTATCATCGCGGAAACGTTCTAGTCTCGGAAAACGTAGCGCAAACCCAGGCGTTTTTACCTCTTGGGCTGATCCTGACTTAGAAGGACCCATGACTCTACCTGCGGTATGTATTTGACTTCTGGTTATCTCATCAGCGGCTACCTCCACTACCAATTTGGGCCTAAGCCAGACATCTGCTTCCAATAGTTTTTCTACCTCATATTCTTTCGGTTTGTGGGCTATCTCCAATTTATCTACCCTCTTTTTTAATTCTCGAAATTGCTCATCAGTCAGTCCCGTTCCAATCTTGGAGATAGTCAAAAATTTTTCCTTCTTTTTATCATAAACACCCGTCAAAAATTGCCCCACCCCAAATATAGTTCTCTTCCCCTCACCTTTTGTATAACCCATCACCAAAACATCAAATGTATCCGCCAATTTTTTACTCATCGCCCTTTTAAACTTTATCCAATTCCAACCTCTTACACCTGCCTGATAAACTCCCTCTAACCTCTTAGCAATTATCCCCTCAAATCCCTGCTGTATGGATTGCCCAAAAAGTTTATCAATAACTTTTTCATTATCCACAATCGTTTCTTGAGCATAATAAATTACTTTCCCTGGTTTTATAATCTTTTTCAAATTAGCCTTACGCTCCTTATAGGGCTCATGTATATAATTTTTCCCTTCAATATAAAGTAGCTCATATGTAAATAATCTCACCGGTATTTCGGCTGCTTTTTCTTCTATGTTATATTTTCTTCTTCGCTGCATCGTTTGCTGAAATGCTACCCCCACCCCACTTTTGGGATTATAAGCCACCACCTCACCTTCAAATATCACCTCGCGAGCATCTATCTGTTTTTTTACTGCCTCAATAATATCCGGAAACATAGCAGTCAAGTCTTCCAAGTTTCTCGAAAATAGTTTTACAAATATTTCATCTTCATTTTTGACTTTTCCTGCCTGCCGGCGAGGCAGGGACTTTTGACTCTTGACTTTTCGATAGTGGACCTGAAGTCTTAAACCATCGTACTTAAATTCTATAGCCGAGCGTCCAATTTTTTCCAAAATATCTTTACCAGAGGAAAGCCTATTTGCTCTCGCCATAAGTATCGGAGTTCCTACCTTTGGGTTGACATTTTTGAGCCCCTCAATACCCTTTTGTTTGAGAGTTTGACTTATATCTGCCAAATCCGGACGTACATTATATGCCTTTTCGATAACAGGCCTATACTCTTTTGAGTGATTAAGCATCCAAGACAATCCATCAAGCATCGTCATGTCAGAAAAACCAAGCCGCAGTTTAGCGAGTGTTATACGTACAATATATCGAGAAGACAACGGATCTGCTTCTTTTAGAAGATCTGCTAATAAATTAATCTTCATCTCTTGTGATCCTGCTCCACCCGCCCTAGCCACTTTATATAAAACATCATAAACACTATTTATTGTTAATCCATTTTTTATTACTTTTCTTCTTTGCTTATTTGAAGCTTTCATTTTTTCTACTACCTTCCCCAAATCCCCTTCTTTTTTAAATTCCACCATTACTTTCTCTGGATCGATATCCAAACCTTTTGCTATTGCTCTTATCATCATCTTGTCAGCCACGCCAAACTCTACCGCCTCATAAAGTGGCACTACCCTTCCCTGCAATAGATAACACATCTTACCTATATCATTGGGTGTTGATTTGCCAAAAAGTTCGGCAAGTATCTCGACCATCGAATTACGCAGTGTAGTTTTTTCTAGTCTCTCTAGATAGAGAGATAATGCAGCAAAATTCATTTTTTGAATATTAAGAGGAAGTAGCCAAAGATCAAAATAGATAGAAAGAAACACCCCAAAAAGATAGTCAACCACCCAGATTCATTTTTGAGTATCTTATGCACTCCCTCTGCAATTAGAGTCAGTGCAAAAAGACTGGGCAGTACAAGTGCTATATAGATAAATTCCGGGCTCTGCACAAACATAATTAAGCCCGCAGTATATACCGGGCAGCTTTGGTTTTCCCCTCTTTTTTTATTATACCTTTTTTCATCAGGTCATGTAGATCCCGCAGTACCGTATCCTCTGAAATCTTCGGAAAAAGATCCTGAAATACTGAATTTTGGATATACCCCATCTTCTGTATATACTCTATCACCTGTATCTGCCTATCATTCAAAAATACCTGTTTCCCCCCCAATTTTTCTTTTAGATGTATATCAATTGATAGCTTTTGTATTTTCTCTTTTATTCTTGAAAGTTCTATAGCTAGTCCTTCAGTAAAATAGGCCAACCAGTCTGTCAGATCTCCACTCTCTGCTGATTTCAACGCATCATAATATCTTTCTGCATCTCTATCGTAATATTCTTCCAAATAAAAAAACTTTTTGATATCATAATTATCCAAAAAAAGTGATAATGTGGCTATAGATCGTGCTACTCTACCATTCCCATCTACAAAAGGATGTATCCTTACTACTTCATGATGTATTATTCCTGCTTTCAAAACTGGATGAATATCATCTTTACCAAGACTTGATAACCAGGATACAAAATCTTCTATCTGATAAGGCACTTCAACCGCCGGAGGAGGCCGGAAAGTAATTTCTCCGGTTATAGAATTTTTTACCACTACCTGCGTATTTCTATATTTTCCCGTCTTTTGCGGATCCAAAATATTGTCAGTTGTCAACAAATGAATTTTTTTTATCACCTCCTCGGTGATCTTTTTATCACTTTCTTCTATTGATTCCAAAAATTTCAACACATTTCTATAATTTAAAATTTCCTGTATATCTCTTGCTCTCCCCACCACATCTTCTCCTTTGATCACCTTCTCAGCCTCAGTTCTATTGAGCTCATTACCCTCTATATGAGTACCATGATGTACCGTCCTCACTATCGCCTCTTCCCGGAATTTCTTCTCCCATGCTGGTACAAGAGGAGCATTAGTTATAATTTCTCTCCCCGCCTCTATAACACCGATATTTTTGAGTATTTTGTTATTAATTGTATATTTAGGGATGTACATAAGTTAATTTCTAATTTTTAATTACTAATTTCTAATCAATGTTTAAAAATTGTAAATTAAAAATTTAATGTTATTATTATCTCACTATGGAAGGGCAAAATTCAAAGGACAAACGTAAATTACACAGAGAAGTACTCAAACAAATGATCACCCTGGCCACCTCAGGCTTTGGTCTCGTCGCTGCTCTTGCTTGGAACAATGTCATCCAGGAACTAGTCAACAATTATATTAAAAAATATGTCTCAGTCGGTAGTGGTATTATTTCCCTCATCATCTATGCCATTATCATCACCATCCTCGCCGTATCCATCACCTACCAACTGACCAAATTGAAAGATAAAATAGACAACTGATGCTCATCGCCTACTTTATTGCCATCATAGCAGGTATCTTATCTGGTATTACAGAAAGTCTCAATAAAAATATCACCGAAGAGAAATATTCCGCCTTCTCATATTCTTTCCTCCAAATAGCTCTCAACTTAGTTCTCATAACCATCCCCTTCATCCTATTTAGCTCCCTCCCTCCAATAGGGATAGTCTATCTGTATATTCTTATAGCAGAATTGTTCGTCTTGATCGGTAACGCTTCACTTATCAAAGCCTATAAAACCGAAGACCTCTCCAATGTAATAATCTTATTTCAAATTAGTCTAATATTACCCTTTGTTTTGGGCGTCACACTTCTTCAAGAGAAAATAACTTCTCTCAACATTATTGGGATTCTACTCATAATTTCTGGAATCATTATCATTTTTTATCGAGGAAAAAAACTCAAACCCACTACCGGCTTCTTCCTTGCATTGTTGAGTGGAACTTGTTTTGGTTTTGGTACCTATTTCATCAAATTGGCTTCCAGCTATACCAATCCACTAGCACTTATTTTTATTGCCGAAGTAATTCTTACTGTACTTCTACTTTTAATTCCCCAAACATATAAAGATATAAAAACTATTTTCAGAAAATACAGCAAAAAAATAATAATCTCTAGATTTACCGCACTTGGGACTTTTTATCTTTTGATGTGGGCATTCCAAAGAAGCAAATTATCTATCTCCAATACCAATTTTAATACCGCCTTTATATTATCTTCAGTATTTCTTGGGGTATTTTTTTTGGGAGAAAAGACTGATATCAGGAAAAAACTCACCGGCTCAGCTCTTTGTACTCTGGGTATTATTCTCCTGAATTTTTTCTAAAGAAGTAACTGCTTCATCATCTGAGGGATTTGGTCGGTAATATAAAAAGCATTGTACCAATAACCATCTTCTGAATAGAAGCTTATTTGAAAGGGTTTATAGCTTGAATCTCTTTAATTTGGGAGAAATCTTTCGTATTCACTGTCAAAATACGGTTTATTCCATTATCTAGCATTGTAGCCGCAAGATAATAATCAAATATATCCCCTCCTGACTTTATTGAAGGGAGAATTGTGTGAAATGTCTTTACGGTGTAAGGGAATGGAGCCATCACGCGAAAGTGAAATTCTGTGATGAGAGTATCAACCTTTGGGGTAATCTCTGGGACTGTTATTTTATATCGCTGCACTAATATACGTTCAACTTCTATAATATTTTGTTGACCGCAATACGGCTGTATTTTCTCGGAAATTATTTCAGCAAAAAGCGCTCTTGCTTGCTCATAAAAAGGTGATGATTTATCTAGGAAATAAATAAATAGATTTGAATCAAATACCCATTTTCCGTTTAAGGTAATCCTCATACATATCCTTGCGTCTGAACGTTTCTCCTTTTTTAACCCCAAGTTGAAATATGCCAGCCAAGCTCATTGGGTCTTTCTGTTTTAATACTCTTGTTTTTTTAAGTGGCTTGTCCACTCTTGCCTCTAATCCTTCTCTCATAAGTTTACTTACGGTTACTCGTTCCTGGAGTGCCCTGAGTTTTGCCCTCTCCAACAGATGAATAGGCATAGTCACAGTAGTTTTCACTATATCCGCCATAATATAACCATACTACCATAAAACCATAAATATGTCAAAACCTATCCTCCAAAGACTCGCGGGCGCTGCCTCTTTGTACTCTCGGTATTATCCTCCTCAATTTCTTCTAACAATATTATTCTGGAATCTATGCTATTGTTAAATGAATGAGAATTACCTTTTCTAAATCTCAACTTGATAAACTTTCTGATTTATCTTTAGGATTAGGTCAATTATTCTTTGGCTCATTAGTAGTACCATATATAATTCCCTCGCTTGACAAACCACCATTGATTGTCCTACTATTTGGTTTAGTCTTAACTATAGTACTTTGGATTTTAGCAATCTGGATGGTCAGAAAATAACAATGGAATTCAATCAGACAACAATTGGTTATCTTCTTTTTTACCTAACTGGTGGCGTTATTACAATTGCTCTTATCCTTCTTTATATTGCCTCAAAGAAAAAATAACCTCTTCATCGTTTGGGGGATTTGATCAGTTAGATCTGAGGCATTGTACCAATAACCATTTTTAGTATAGAGATCTTCTCCTGCTCTTTTATGTACAAAAGCAGCTCCAGCTGCCGCCAAAAATGCCTCGTTTTTAGTATAGAGTGCTGCAACCATCCCTGCCAACACATCTCCAGTTCCACCTTTTGTCATCCCGGCATTTCCTCCCTCAACTATTCCACACTCTGTCGGCAAACAGACATTCCCTTCACATTTCCCAGTACAGACAATATCTCTTTCTCCTTTCAACAAAACGGTGCAATTGAAAGTTCTAGCAAACAATTTTACCTTTTCCTCCATAGATATATCTTGTTTGAAAATTTCTAAGTTTGAAATTTGAGATTTATTTGTAATTTGTAATTTGTAATTTGTAATTTTCGAAAGTAGTCTCTCAAATTCTCCTTGATGCGGAGTCAATATAGCATCATGTGGTATCCAGGAAAGTTCCATCATCTGAAGAGCACCGGCATCTATCACCCATTTCTTCTTGGGATATTTTTCTAGTAGATATTTCGTCAAATAATAAGTCTGCACTCCCTCATTTTCTATTTTAATTATTTCTTTTAAATTTCGGATTTCGCCTGCCTGCCGGCTAGGCAGGGATTTCGGATTTCGGATTTCCGCATTTTCAGTGCGGACCATCCCCGGTCCAACAAG
>JACQJU010000106.1 GCA_016204905.1 Candidatus Gottesmanbacteria bacterium
ATATTGAACCTAAGCTGTGGGAAGCGAGAATCAAGGCAGGAAATAGTCTCTTAAGGATTTTTTATACTTATAAAAAGGGTAGAGTCATAATTTTGTTGCATATTTTTGTAAAGAAAGAGCAGAAAACACCAACTAAAGAGCTGGAGGTAGCAAGAAATAGATTAAAAGAAATAGAAAGAGAGGAGAGCTAGGATGAAAAGAAGGAAAGATGATTTAGATAGGCTAACAGAAAAGTTGCTTAAGAAACATCCCTCTTTAAAGGAGGAATTTAAAAAGGCCGGTCAAGCTTGGGATATTGCCTTTCAGATTTATAATATGAGAAAAAAGGCAGGTTTTACCCAAACTCAGCTAGCTAAACTTGTCCATACCAGTCAATCCAATATAGCCAGGATTGAGTCTGCAGATTATAAGGGTTATACCTTAACAACTTTGGAAAAAGTCACTGAAGCCTTAAAAGCCAGGCTGGAAATCAAAATTGTGCCAATAAACACACAAAAATATTCTTCCCATTGAAAAATTAGGGGATTCAGTGTACTATAAGCCTTATGGTTACTGAAAATGTCCCTTACCGATGGTCTAGAGCAAATTTTCCTTTAGGATCGGTTGGAGAGCAACTTGTCCCGGAGTTTATTGAAGGCAGGGATAGGCCTCAAGCTACAGTTAATTTACCACTTAGTCGGTTAGCAGGTGGAGAATATTTAAGAAGGCTAGAGACTTTGAATGTAACTGGTTTGGAGGGATTATTAAGTATCTCTCGCGCAGATTTTACAGCAGCTTTGGGTCATCAGGCTTATATTACATCAATAGATTTTTATATTTGCAATTATCTTAGAAAAGTTGCGGTAGGGTCGGAGGGATTATTGATATATTCGATTTTTGGCAGAAACCCTGGAGATGGCGAGATGATGCCAATTAGTCCCCAAACTGAGCGATTCAGAGTAGAAGCAGTTAGGAGAGTGTTAAAAGATTTAAAGCCAGAGTGCCAACGAGTAATTGATTTAGTTTATGGCATGACCACAGGAATAGCAAAAACTACCCAAGAAATCAAACAAGAAAAACTAGCAGGAAACTTACAAGAAGCCAAACGATATTTATCTTATCCTTCCCGTTTATCTTTATTGAGGCCATTTCACGCTTTAGGTGAAAATGCGGTAGGCAGAGTAGTTTTTGGGGTTACTTGCGGGTATGAATTTCAACACAAGCTAGAAGATTCTGATATTATGGAATTAACCTTGTCAGATTTAGTAGTGTCGCGTGAATTCCAACAGAAGATTAGGCAACAAATAATTACCTGCCAAGTCAGCAATAGATTTGTATATGATCTGTTACAACAGCCTGCAACTAGTTTTTCAGAGAATATGCTAGAAGAACTGCAACAAGAATTTCAAGGGTTTTTGAAACCATAAGTTGACAAAGGAATTGAGAAAGAGTAATTTTGAAGAGCCTCTTTATGGTTAAGGTAAAAGATTACATTACCCGGGCTACTGAGCTTACTGCTATTTCTGTTTTTAGGTTAATTAAAGAAAAAGGTTTTACCCCGCAAGACTTGCTGACAGAAGAAGAATCAAAGATAAGAGAAAAGCTGATTGATCAGACAGGGGTGGATGCCATGTTTACTGCTCTAACTGATATTCCTTTTGTGTTGGAAGTGGTGGGGTCTGAAGGCAGAAAACATATCCATCAATATGGAGAAGCTTTGCCTACTCTTGAAGGAAAGTTTGGTCCGCCAACTGGCGGAGGGACTAAGAAACTGGATATGGTTAATGATGTGGTAGAAGGCTCCAAAGCTGCTAAATTAAATATTCCTGGGGCTGTATCTGTAATAGCAGTAGGATCACACAAAGGATTGTTAGGGACTCCCAAAGATATTGATTATATGGATAAACTATTTGGCCCGCCAGAACTTGCTGGCAGGATTTCTATAGATAACCCGGTAGAAGAAAACTTGGCAGAGGTTGTGGAGGTATTTAAAGTTAAGCCTTCTGAAATAAATGTAGTGATGATGGATAGGGACAGGAATGCTCACTTAATCAATGCCTGCCAAAAATTTGGAGTAAACTTAATTTTAATTAAAGCAGGAGATTTCCTGCCCTCTATCTTATCCTGCATGTCTCCCAAGGACCATAAAAAAGGTATTCATTTAGTAATGGGGATTGGCGGTTTTGAGGAAGGAATATTAGCAGCAGTGGCAGCAAAAGCTTTAGGAGCTGTAGGGCAGGGTAGGGGTTGGTCTGCTGATTTAGAGATTCAGAGAAGCTACCAGCAAGCTTGGAAGATAGACCAATTAGTGGCTGGTAAAAAAGAAGATTGTTTAGTCTCAATCTCTGCTATCACTGGTGGTGACAGTTGGTTTGATCTTCCCAGATTCTCCACCTTGACAGTAGATGCTCAAGGTGTGAAGATGACTACTAAGGCTCATCATTAGTAGTCATCCTGAACGTAGTGAAGGATCTCCCGATTTATTCGTTATTCGGGATACCTTAATACTTGCATTCGTAAGAGATTCTTCGTTACACTCAGAATGACAAATATGAATATGGATATAGCAAAACTTAAACAAACAGCACAAGCTTTAGTTTCTCCTGGTAAGGGGATTTTGGCTGCTGATGAATCAACCAACACAATAAAAAAAAGGTTTGATAAGATTGGTTTAACCTCTACTCCTGAAACTAATTTAGCTTACAGATCTATGCTGTTTACTACTCCAGGCATAGAACAATATATTTCTGGGGTGATTTTATATGATGAGACTCTCAGACAATCTATTGAAGGAAAGACTGTACCAGGGTATTTAGAAAGTAAAAATATACTGGGTGGGATTAAAGTTGATAAAGGAGCCTGGAAACTGGCTAATTTTGAGGGGGAAAAAATTACAGAAGGGTTGGATAATTTAAGGGATAGATTAACTGAATATAAAAATTTAGGAGCTAAGTTTGCCAAATGGAGGGCAGTGATAGTTATTGGGGAGGGGATTCCAACTGAGGCTGCTATTTTAGCTAATGCACATGCTCTAGCAAGATATGCTAGCC
>JACQJU010000098.1 GCA_016204905.1 Candidatus Gottesmanbacteria bacterium
ATTTATATTTTTCTTATTTTTTATTAGTTTTTTTCCTCTTTAATAAATGGGCATTTGTGAATTATTATTATCTTATTAGCCAGATATTTATATTATCTTTAGTAATAGACAATATGAGAGGTGAAAAACAATGATTTTTGTTTTATTCATTCTTGGGCTTTGTATCGGCTCCTTTTTGAATGTTTTGATAGATAGATTGTCTAATGGTGAGACAATACTGGGTAGATCTCATTGCGATTATTGTAAAAAAACACTCAAAACCCTAGACCTCATTCCCCTACTTTCCTTTGTTATGTTGAAGGGTAAATGTCGTTATTGTCACAAGAAATTATCCTGGCAATATCCAGTAGTTGAGTTGATCACTGGATTATTATTTGTAATATCTTATACTTCAATTATTCGAATAATTGAACTGCCTGGTAGTAAAGAGCTATTGATCTTACGTTTAATTATAATTAGTGGACTGATAGTCATATTTTTTGCCGACTTAAAGTATAGAATAATATCCGATGAGATATTGGTAGTTCTTCTATTGACAACATTGGCCTACAAAATATTTATAACTCCGGGAGATCTCATAATTTCTTTTATATCCGGCATAGTGCTTTTTCTGATATTTGTGGGTCTTTTTGCTATCACCAGAGGAAGAGGTATGGGTCTGGGTGATGTGAAATATGTCTTTTTCATGGGATTACTCTTGGGTTTTCCTGCATCAGTTGTTGCTTTTTATATTGCTTTCTTGACAGGGGCGGTAGTTTCCATAATACTAATAATAAGGGGAAGAAAAAGATTTGGGCAGACGATAGCTTTTGGACCATTTTTGGTCATAGCCACAATAGCGGCTAATTTTTGGGGTGATTATATATGGCTACTTTTCAGAAGAATAATCGGTATGGCTTAGTCAAGAATCTAAATAATAGCGGCTTTACACTACTGGAGATAGTTATTGCTATGATAATAATAGCGATAGTATCGGGAGCGGTTTTGGGTAATTTTTTTAGTTCACTTGGTAAAGGAAGAGATTCTCGAAGAAAGCAGGATTTGGAACTTATAGCAAAAGGGCTAGAGCTTTTTTATAATGATCATAGAGCATATCCAACATCAGGAGCGTTATTGAACGCTGGAAGTACATTTGTAGATGATAAAGGAACTGTTTATATGCAAAAAGTTCCGGGAGATCCTAAAGTAGTTTCAGGTTGGCTATACGATTATGACTTGATGGGTCCTGTTTCTGGTCAAGGATATGTTATATATGCTTGTATAGAGAATAAAAACGATCCAAAAAGAAAAATCGACGGTTATGCTGGTAGTAGTTGTGGTTGCAATATAGAATCAACAGGTTTCTGTAATTATGCTGTCTCTAGCGCAAACGTATCACCATGAGAAATGAATTTCAAATTAAACAAGGATTTACACTTATAGAGCTATTGGTGGTAATCGCGATAGTAGGGGTGTTAGTAGCGCTGGCTTTTCCTAATTTTTTTGCCGCCAGGCAGAGAGCCAGGGATTTGGCGCGAAAATCAGATCTAAAGCAGCTGCAAAAAGCGCTGGAATTATATAAAGAGGATCAAATTCCAGTTGCCTATCCGACAAATGCTCCGGTAATTCCACCACGTTTGGATGTAGCTTGTAATACTAAGTGGAGTAGCCCATCAGATATTTATATGCCAAAAATGCCATGTGATCCATTGGGTCAGACTCCTTATTTTTATTTAAGTAATCCTTCAGATAAACTGAGTTATACTTTTGTTGCCTGTTTGGAGAACCGTTCAGACCCTGACAGAGATAATCCTAAAAATGCGGCTGCCTGCCCATCAAGCGATAGAGAGAGTTATACATTAAATGAACCATAGCCCGCCTTCGCCGTGGCTTCGGCGGGCTCAAGAAACTGTATTACTCAATTATATTTCGTAAACAGTTTCTAGAGGAGGAAATATGAAAAAATTTAAAAAAGGATTTACGCTACTGGAAATATTAGTTGTTATAGCAATCATCATGATATTGGTGACTATGGGGACAACGTCTTTTGCCACGGCACAGCGAAAGGCGCGGGATGCCAAAAGAAAAGCTGATGTGAGAGTGATTGGACAAGCGATGGAACAATATTATAGCGTGTGTGGCAATGCATATCCAATCATAGCAAATGGTGCGGCGGTACCTGCCGTAATTTGCACGGGGCCATCTATAGCCATCATGCCGACGGTTCCTTTGGATCCTGGATCCACGCCTTATAAGTGTAATACCGGATGCACTGGGTCAGGATACCAAATTTGTTCTTTTACCATGGAGGCCGAATCGCCGACAGGATATTGTATAAATAATCAACAATAGGATGAAATTGTTAAAACGAAAAAATAAAAGCGGTTTTACACTTATAGAGATACTAGTAGTAATCGCGATAGCCAGTCTCATCATCACCGCAGGATCGATAAGTTACAAAAATGCTGCAAATAAATCCAGAACGGCAAAGGCGAATTTGGACTTGCGAGATCTTGCTAGCGCGATCAAAACTCTTGAGCTGGATACTGGTAAATGGCCAAATGGATGCATACCTTATGCTGTATTAAACCCTGAAGTTTTATTAAGTGATAGCAGATCTGGTATCATAACCGCCCCGGAGGTAGGGGTAGTAGATACGAGTTGCGAGTGGACGGCTGCTAATGTGGCAAATTGGAAAGGACCATATGCTCAGAGAGTGATTGATCCTTGGGGTAATAGTTATTATTTCGATCCGGATTTTTGCGATGAAAGCGCAAGAAATAGAGTAGCGGTGGAATCTTATGGACCTAATGGTATACAAAATTATAGAAATACTGCCTGTAGCGTCGTGCCATATGGTCTTGATGATATAGTTTATTATTTAACAGACTAATTATGTGGCATAAAAAGTCAAAATCAGCTTCCGGATTTACATTAATAGAAATATTGGTTGCAGCATCTATTATTGCTCTACTCTCTACAATTGGATTTGTGAGTTACCAAGCGGCGGGAAGAAATGCTCGGGATGCGAAAAGGAAAGCTGATCTGGAACAGATACGATCGGCGTTAGAGCTCTATAAGGCAGATAATGGTACGTATCCTCCGGCTGGGTCCTCCTGTCCGCTGGGGTCTAATTGTTATGTATATAGTGATGATTCACCTCCTTGGATTCCCGCTCTGGTTCCGAATTATATGCAAAATGTACCGGTCGATCCGAAGAATATAGGAGCTGCCGGTCCCTGGTGGGCAGGGAATTATCGCTATGCCTATGGGAATGTAACGGCTGACGGATTGGGTTATGATCTAATGGCACAGTTGGAAAGCACCGGAGATAAAGATAGGTGCGGAGTAAGGGGTTATAAAAATTGTGGCGGTCATATATCGGCACCATGTACTATTACTAGTTATTATTGGTGTCCGGGTACTAATCCTCCAGGTTTCTTTTTTCCGGTCATAATTCCCAATGGTGCTATGTTTACGAATCAATCATATCAGGCACCGCCACCGTAATGCTCTAATGACACATGATAATGTAATCGCTGGATTTACACTGATAGAAATTTTGGTAGCGGCTACCATAATTTCTTTATTATCAACAATTGGCTTTATAAGCTATCAAGCTACGGGAAGAATTGCCAGGGATGCGAAAAGGAAGGCTGATCTGCAACAGATACGATCGGCGCTTGAGGTATACAAAAGTGTTAATAGAGTCTATCCTATGACGGGGTCTAATCTGTGGTATTCTTCAGAAAGTGGTGACGATCATCTTCCAGACGTTGTATCCCGTGCGGATTATGTGCCTGGTCTTGAGCCTAATTATATAGCGAAACTTCCTAAAGATCCCAAAGGAGGAATTTCAACAATTTCTACTTGTAATGATGTTCCTCCGTATATGCGTGCATATTTATATCGCTCAGATGATGGAAGTGAGTATAAGCTACTCTCTCATTGTGCTCCGGAAGCCGCTAATTGGTCTACTAATGATCCATATTACGATCTAAAAAGAGGCACATGGGCATGGCAAGTATCTTCTGGTGCAAATGCATACCTTTACTAAAGTCATGAAAAATGGATTTACTCTTATTGAGATTCTGGTTACGGTGACTATACTATCTCTTTTAATAGGAGGTTCGATTGCTGGTTATTCCTCTTTTAACCAAAAACAGAAGCTGAAATCTTCGGGTTTAACTCTGAAAAATACGCTGCGTATGGCCCAAAGTAGATCTTATACGGGGGAAGGTTGTCCAGCCCCAACACCGTTTGCCGGTTGGAATGTAGATTTGGCAAATAGGAGTATATACGCCTTGTGCGGGTATAACACACCAACGCCACAACCTACTATTAAGTTTTATTTGCAACCCAATATAACAATAGTTGCACCTCCTCCACCTATATTATTTAGATCTTTTCCACAGGGTACTAACTATACTGGAACAATATGTCTAAGAAGTTCAGAAATGACTAATACATATTATAAACTTCAGGTAGAGGCAAGCGGAAATATAATAGAATATCCAGTTGTTACGGGGTGCCCATAATATTATGAATATAGATAAGGAAAATTATTATGAAGGGCAGGTTTTTCGGCTGCGCTCAGGGCAAGCGATAATAGAAATATTAGTGGCATTTGTACTTTTGACATTTTTACTATCAGGTTTGGTAGTGGCTGGTCTTTTTGCCATAAGAAATACGCAATATGCACGTAATCGCAGTGAGGCTAATAAGATAGCCTCTCAACAATTAGAGAGATTCAGGGTAAAAAGAGATAGTGGTAAACTGGCAGATTTGGACGAGTGTGACCCAGTATGTTTTATAGAATCTGATTTGTCTATTTTAAAAGCAGCAAAAACTGTAGGAATATTTACGGTTACTTCTAGTATCGATAAGACACCTAGCCTTGGAGAATGTGATTTACCTGGTTCTGGTAGCGTTTACAAAGTTAGCGTAAATGTAACTTGGGTTGGGAGTACTACGCATCAAGTGTCAAATAATACTTGTTTGACTGATTGGAGGTAAAGAGAATGCAACAATGCAACAATGCAAGAATGCACAATGAAGGGTCGGGATTCACTTTGGTAGAATTATTGGTGGTAATAGCGATAATCGGTATATTTTTCTTGTCCATAACGCAAATATTTTTTGGTGTTATCAGATCCCAATCCCAAAGTGAAATCACAAAAGATGTCAAACAGCAGGGTGATTACGCTTTTTCGGTGATGGAAAGTATGATAAGAAACGCCAAAGATGTAACTTATCCTTCATGTGGTGGATCGGATACTGCTTTGACGATTACTAATCCAGATAATGGTGCTACGACATTTGATTGTGGTGGTAGTCAGATTGCCTCAAATTCTTCATCTTTAACGAGTACCAATGTTGCTGTTTCAAATTGTACATTTGTAGTCAATCCAAACCCGTGTCCAGCGGGCGCACCAAAATATGTTTATATCAATTTTACAATCAAGCAAGCTAATGCCGCGGCGGGAGTGGGTGAAAGCGCGACACAAACTTATCAAGGGACGGTATCGCTACGGACTTATTAATATTTTTGGATGCTTGATCCATTCGACGTAGCTTGGGATCAAGTCTGAGTGAATCGAACGACTTGACATAGGGGATGAAATCTTCCTATACTTAAATTAAATGAATAGGCAGAAAAAAAATTTGGGTCAGGTGATATTAATAATTCTCCTGGTTACCACAGTAGGCCTGACCATCGGTTTGTCTCTGGTTTCAAGGACGGTCCAGGACCTCCGGATATCTACCCAAATAACTGAATCATCCAAGGCTTTTCAAGCTGCGGAATCAGGGATAGAAGCGGCGTTAAAAGGAACAGCAGTAGGAGGAAGCGGGGATGTAAGTTTGGGCAATGCTAGTGCGAATTACTCGGTGACTACATATGGAGGATCTGATGCCCCAATAAATATAGGAAACACAGCCGCCGGGGAGAGTAAATCATTTTGGTTAATAGGTCATAGAGATGATGGAACGATAGACTACAGCAATCCTCCTCTTTCATTTGTTGGCCTTTCACTTTATTCAGGAGCAGGCGTGGATATATGTTGGGGACCGAAAATTGGTGAAATAGCCCCTCTACCGCCGCCTGCCATAGAAGTAACTCTTTATTATTGGGAACTAGGTGCGGGGTATAAAATCAGTAAACTGGCTTTTGATCCTGATTTTTTTAGAAGAACTAATATTACTCATTTTAGCGATCTTCCACCTCCCGGTAACAACTGTGGAGCAGAAGACAGATTATATAGTGTATCTCTAACTTTTGCCGGAGCTGGATCTCATAACTTTGACAATCCTCCCTTTCCCCCTCCCATTCGCATTTTACTCCGAATAACACCACTTTATAATTCAACCGATTTAGTAGTAGCCCCCCAGGGAGTAGCGACATTTCCGTCACAAGGAAAAAGTATAACTTCAACCGGCACGACAACCGCGGGCGTGGTCAGAAAACTAAACGTTTTACAAGGATATGCATCGCTGCCATCTATATTTGATTACACTCTCTTTTGTACCAATTGTACCAACTGAAAGTATCACGGATTCCACTTGACGTTTATAGAACAATCCATGTATCCTAGTATTATATATGGCTGCCCAAGCAGTATTAGGTCTGGATATAGGTTTTCATTCGATAAAAGCGGTCGAACTAGCTCGGGTGAATAAAACTATCCAGTTAGTATCTCTAGGATCAATACCTACTCCACCTCGCGGATTGTTATCCGAAACAACTGTAGATGAAAAAGCAATGGTAGATACAATACTTAAGTTACTTCATGATATGAAGGCAACCTCTAAAATAGTAAATACATCTCTACCGGAGTCCCAAGTATACACGCGGGTGATTGAAGTGCCGAAATTATCTGAAAAGGAACTGGCTTCATCGATACAGTGGGAGGCCGAACAATATATACCCCTGCCTATTAGTCAGGTAAATTTGGATTATGCAGTCTTAGGTGGAGAGGATAACAATAGTATGCACGTTTTGTTGGTGGCCGCACCACGAAAAATAATAGACAAATATAGCAGGATACTAGCGGAGGCTGGTGTATCTCTGGCTTCGGTCGAAACGGATGCTATAGCAATACTGCGGGTGATACCAAAAGAAGTTCCTGAAAGTGCAAATTTACTGCTGATCAATATAGGAGCCAATGCAAGTGATATCTGTATAGTAAGAAAAAGAATACTAACTTTTGTCCGGACTGTACCAATAGGAGGTGATAGTTTTACAAGGGCAATCTCTGAAGAATTGGGTTTCAATCCAGCTCAATCTGAAGAATATAAACGTACTTATGGTTTGGACAAAGAAAAACTGGAGGGAAAAGTTTTTGCTTCGATACAACCAGTATTTCATACAATCATAGAGGAGATAAAGAAAATACAGGCATTTTTTAGAGATCATTATGCCAATGAGGAATTATCCTCGGCTATAGTCTATGGAGGTTCTGCCAGGCTACCGGGATTGATATCGTATATTGCAGGAGAAACTGGCGTAGATTTACAGGTTTCTAATCCTTTTGAAGATATAGAAGTGCACCCCTCCATAAAACAACAAATTGAGGCTAATTCTCCTTCATTTGCGGTATCCGTAGGACTAGCTTTGAAAGATTTGATATAAAAGCCGTGAAATCATTAAAAACTATAAATTTACTTCCCCGTAAAAAGAAAGAGGTGGAAAATGTCCAAAAAGTAGGTAAATACTTATCTTTAGTGGGAGTAGTTGTGCTTATCATATTTTTGGTAGTCTATAGCCTGAATTTTGTATTTCTTTCTTATTTAACTTTACGTAATAAATCTATAGAAGAAAAAATCAGCATTTTGAGCGCCTCTTTAAATCAAAAAAAAGATACTGAGGCAATATGGATAGCAGGTGTTTCTAAGCTCGTGTCAATAGAAGAGATAATACAGAAAGGACAGCCTTTTAGAGCATTTTTGGAAGATTTATTTAACAATTTTACGTCGGGAATAAAAATAATATCTGTGGCGATACAACCCAATGGAGAAGTGAAGATGGATCTAACTGCTCCAACATCTGAGGTTCTAAATGATGTTGTTGTAAAGCTTTTGGAAAAGGAAAAGGA
>JACQJU010000100.1 GCA_016204905.1 Candidatus Gottesmanbacteria bacterium
AATTTAAAATTAAAAATTCTCTTTCTAGATAACAAACTATTTTACTATCTCTGTCAAGTTGTAATTTCCCTCTCCGGAGTTTTTTATTATATTTTTTAGCTCCATCATCGATAAAATACTTGCCAGTTTTGTCGCATCTATCTTTGCCTTTGCTATGATCGCATCAAAATGCAAACTCTCATTTTGCAATAATTCTAAAATCTTTTCTTCATCTTTCGTCAGGTTACCAATTTGACTAATTTGTCTAATTTGACTAATTGGCTTAATTTTCAACTCCTCCAGTATATCCCCCACTTCTGTTACCAATTTGGCCCCTGCTTTTAACAGTTTAGTTGGCCCCCTAGAAAGGTTAGAATTAATAGGCCCTGGTATGGCAAAAACTTCCCTTCCTTGCTCTGCTCCATAAGATGCGGTTATAAGAGAACCACTATCCTCTGCTCCTTCGGTCACGAGGACTCCAAGCGACAAACCACTGATTATCCTATTTCTAGCAGGAAACAATCCTACATTCGCCATCATACCGGGAGGAAATTCAGAAATTACCGCACCATGCTTTTTGACTATTTGCCAATAAAGATTAAAGTTACTTCTTGGATGAATTATATCCACACCACAGCCTAGTACCGCAATCGTTTTCCCATCATTTTCTATAGCGGTTTCATGTGCTTTAGTGTCCACTCCATAAGCCATACCAGAAACTATGATAAATCCTGCCCCAACAAGTTCCGCCGTCAATTTTTCTGTAACATCCCTACCATAAATAGTTATTCTTCTCGTCCCAACAACCCCTATACGAGGTCTGACCTCGTCAGGAAGGTTACCTCGCATATAAATAACAATCGGCGCATCTGAAATCTGCTTTAAGAGTTTAGGATAATTATCATCAAACAGTGTAATAAATTTGATTTCTTTATCTTTTAGTTTAGATATATATAGACTTAACGAGAAATCATCCCGAAACTGTATAAATCTCGCAGCTAGTTTTTCTCCTAGATTGATTTTTACTAGATCTTTGTAGGAAGCATTCCAGGAAGCCTTCGCGCTACCAAAAAACTTCACCAAGAGTTTGAATCTGAGGGGTCCAATCCCCGGAAAAGCACTAAATCCGAGATAATAAACTCTATCTTCCATATTTTTATTCTAATTGCCATTCCCACTAATTAACTAACTGTCTAATTGTCTAAATAACTCATCTGCCAAACCATTCCTCTAACATTTTCTTGGCTATTGGGGCAGCTACGCTCGATCCCTCACCCCCAGATTCTACCAACACAGTTATTGATATTTGGGGATTATGTACCGGTGCAAATATCGTAAACCAGGCATGGGTCTTATTTTGTGGATCACCAAATTCAGCCGTGCCTGTCTTACAAGCAGTAGCTATCTCCACCATTGGTTTTGCCGACGTGGTAGATTCTATAGTCTCCATAAAATCTAGATTATCAATTTTCAATTTACTATTTGCTATTTTAAATCCAAACAATGGCCACCCGGTACCACCAGGACTACAGGCCTGCCTCATACCTTCTCTAACTAGCTCTATCGTCTCTTTTTTTATATTCAGGGTCTTACATAAGTTACTTAAGTCACTTAAAAGATACGGTCTGCAAAGCTTCCCGTCACCGGCAATCACATTCGTCCAACTATTCACCTGCAAAGGAGTTACCAATAAATCACCTTGTCCGATAGACAAATGATATGTATCTCCCAAAAACCAGGACTCACCCCTAGTCTTTTTCTTCCATCCGCCATCAGGAACTACACCCTCTTCTTCTCCCTCTATATCTATCCCTAAACTTTTCCCCAACCCAAATCTCCTTGACCAAGAAACTAGTCTATCTACCCCCAAGGCCTCCCCCGCTTTATAAAAATATATATCATTAGATCGTTTTATGGCAGAAACTATATCTACCATACCTTCTTTTTTACCATACTGTAAAAAATACCAATTAGGAAATTTATATGGACCAATCACTATCACCCCTACATCTTCATACTTTGTATATTTTTTTATTGCTCCTGTTTCTAGGCCACCAACTGCAGTTATTATTTTATAAGTGGATCCAGGAGGATAAATTCCCCCAATCGCACGATTGAAAAGTGGCATATTTTTGTCTTGGAGTACTAAGTGTACATCCGCTGCTCTGGCAAAAGCATTGGGATCAAAAGATGGCGAAGAATAAAGTACCAATATTTCACCACTTTGAGGTATAGAAGCAACTATCGCGCCCTTTTTTCCTTCCATTGCTGCGCTAGCCACTTTCGCTAGGCCCAAATCTAGTGACAGATGGATATTTCCACCAGGAATTGGAGCTACCTGCCCCAAGTTTCTTATATATTCTCCCTTGGCATCTACTTCCAGAAGCTCTTTCCCATCTATTCCCCTTATTTTATCTTCATAATACTTCTCAATCCCCGATTTACCTATCGCGTCCCCTCCTTTATATACCAAACTTGCCGGAAGACGGCTGTTTAGTAGCCGTAGTTCATCAGCACTTACTTCACCCGTATAACCCAAAACGTGAGCAAAAGTATTGCCATATATATATTCTCTTTGTACACCAAGCGTTCCCGGAACATTTCTGACTAGTGCTTCACCATTTCTATCATATATCACCCCTCTTGGTGCCACTATCTTTTTCTCTTTTATGCGATTTCCTTCTGCCAGACTTCTATAATATTTTCCTTTTATTATTGTCAGTTCAGATAGTCGAGTTGCCAATACTCCCATAACCGCAATCAATACAATAAACATGATACTCGTAAGAGATATGAACCGACTATTTCCTCCTCTTGAGCGAAATGTCTTTTTATGACTCTTGTCTATATTTTCTGGAAATATCGCACCGAGTGGTCTTTGCATATTTAGAGGTTTAGTTTATCAGTCTTCTCAAATCTAGAAATACTCATAAAAACGAGGAAAAACAGTAAAACAGCAGCAGCTAAGCTAAAAATAAAAATAGTAATATTTAAATTCTTGAAAAAAATAACATTGTATAAAACTATGAGTATTATCCAAAATGGCACCAAATAATAAAATGTGTGAGTCACTATCTTTTTACGGTACATGGAAATTAGGTATACTACCAAGACAAAAATTAGACTATCAACTCCTATTGTTCTGCCATTAAATAGATCCAACAAAACGCCGGAAAAAAAAGCTACCGAAAGTTTTGCCCTCTCCGATAATACACCATAAGCAACTAATATCAGCAACGTCAAAGGAATTGGTACGAATGTAGATTCCAATAGAGATGCAACAAATACAAGTGATAGTATTATATAATTCTGCATAATCCTTACTCACTTATTTTAGAAATTAGAAATTAGAAATTAG
>JACQJU010000103.1 GCA_016204905.1 Candidatus Gottesmanbacteria bacterium
AAAATAAAAATCAAAAAAAGATATTGTAAAAAGAGAAAAATCATCATTATCAAACTATATCAAAGTTGATCAAGGAGGATTTCACTAAGGAGGGACTATGAAAGGAGCTCAATTTATGCTTATACTAGAATTAGCCGGAAGATATTCGGGTAGTGTTTTTAGTATTTTTAGTCTAAATCTTGCTGAGGTCGCCAAGATCAATTCTAATTTACGGGTCCTGCCGCTCGCGTATCCCAAAACTGTGTTCCAACTCGCTCGCGATAAAGTCAATGTTATTATTCAGTTCTTCGTCGCTCGCGAGACCTTTGGTGTAACACAGTTTGGGATCCCTCGCTCGCGTCACCCGTTGGTAAAATTAAGGATTGATTACCAAGAAGCTTATTCTTCGCTGGGAAGTAAATCTCAAACTTTATTAAAAGGAGCGATCTATGTTAACTAAAAAGACTAAATATCAAAAAGTTTCTTCGTATGAGGCCAAAATTGGAGAAGTGAAGAAGGTACTTCTGCTCTATTCTGGAGGGTTGGATACTTCGGTGATGCTCAAATGGTTACAAGATAATTATAAAACTGATGTGATTACTTTGACCATGGATCTGGGTCAGCAGCATGATGATTTGGAAGAGGTGAAAAAGAAAGCTCTCAAGTTTGGAGCAAAAGAAGCTATTATTCTAGACGTTAAAGATGATTTTGCAGAAAAATATATAGCAGCAGGGATTAAAGCAAACGCTTCTTACCAGGGTGATTATCACCTCTCTACTCCGATAGGTAGAGCAATAACAGCAGCCAAGGCAGTTGAGATAGCTCATAAAATGGGTGCAGATGCTATAGCCCATGGTTGCACCGGTAAGGGTAATGATCAGGTCAGGTTGGAAGGGTATATCCTAACTCATGCATCGGAGATGAAAATAATTGCACCGGTCAGGGAGTGGATGATGGATAGGAATGAGGAAATAAAATATGCCCAAAAATACGGTATACCGGTGCCGGCTACCAAAGATTTTCCTTATAGCGTGGATGATAATATGTGGGGCATGACATGGGAGGGGGGAGAGATAGAAGAACCACATCTTATTGCACCGATAGAGAAGTTTCTGACTACTTATACTTTGGCTAAAAATGCTCCTGATAAGGAAGAATTTATAAAACTCAATTTTAATAAAGGCATTCCTGTAAGGCTAAATGGAGAGAAATCAAAACTGGCTAGTTTAATAATAAAACTCAACAAAATGGCAGGTAAACATGGCGTGGGAGTGGTGCATATGTTTGAAGATAGGTTGGTGGGAGTCAAAAATGGTGGTGTCTACGAATTGCCGGCGGCGCATGTAATCATCAAGGCGCATAAAAGGTTAGAGCAATATGTGGGAACTAGGATGTTAAATGAGCTGAAAGAGCAGATGGATAGTAAATGGGCATATCTTTGTTATGGTGCTTTATGCTTTGATCCTGCGATGAAATCCATAAATGCTTTCAATGACTTTGTAAATGAAAAAGTGACGGGGGAGGTCACGGTGAAGCTGTATAAGGGTAAAGCCACGGTGGTGGCGATGAAGTCGCCTTACGGTTTGGATCATACATCTTTTAATAGAGTCGGAGGCTATTCTTTCAATGTAAATGCCTCTGCTGGGTTTATAGAAATATATAGCTTGCAGATGAGGTTGGCTAATCAAGTAAATACCAAGGTGTCTATATAATATCACATCGGAGGTGTGAAGGCGAGATATGAAAAAGGATTTTCTATCGATAACTGATCTAAGTCCTAAAGAGATTTGGGAGGTGATTACTTTGGCCAAAAAGATGAAGAAAAATGGTCAGTTTAAGCCTGTTTTGGAAAATAAAACCTTGGTGATGATATTTGAGAAGCCAAGTTTGAGGACTAGGTTATCGTTTGAAACTGGGATGAAGCAACTGGGTGGTAATGCTGTTTATCTGACGGGAAAGGAAATAGGAATAGGATCTAGAGAATCTTTTAAGGACATTGCTAAAGTTATCTCTAGTATGGCGGATACAGTGATGGCTAGGACTTTCCAGCATGAGACTATTTCAGAGTTAGCAAAATATGCAGAAGTTCCTGTCATAAATGGACTTTCTGATCTCGAACACCCATGTCAGATACTGGCAGATCTTTTGACTATTTATGAAATAAAAGGAAAGATTTTCAATACCTCACCCTATCCCTCTCCTGACAGGAGAGGGTTAAAAGGTCTTAAGTTGGCCTTTATTGGTGATGGGGAAAATAATGTCTGTCATTCTTTGGCTCTAGCTTGTGCGATGTTGGGTATAGATTTTGTAGCTGCTTCGCCAAATGGCTATTTTATGAAACCTACCATTTTTGTTAAAGCGAAACAATTAGCTTGGGGTCCTGGCGCTAGAATTTTACAATTAACAAATCCCTATGAGGCCGTGAAAGATGCAGATATAGTTTATACAGATACTTGGATAAGTATGGGAGACGAAAAAGAAGCGAAGAAGAGGGTGATAGCTTTTAAAGATTATCAAGTAACAACTGATTTAATGAAATTAGCCAAAAATGATGCCATATTTATGCATGATATGCCGGCGCATAGAGGCAAGGAAGTGGCAGCGGAGGTCATAGATGGACTACAATCAGTAATCTATCAACAGGCCGAAAATAGGCTCCATGCCCAGAAAGCTTTGTTAGTATACCTAATGGCAGTTGAAGATGATATACATTGATACCCTAAAAGAAAATGTTTTAAAACATTTTCTTAGATGATTTAGCCTCGCAAGGGCAGCCCTTGCAAGAATTATGAAAATTAGGAAGATAGAATTATCAGACTTTGACGACCTTTATGAGCTTTGGAAAGAGGCTGGGCTTGATATGGCAGAAATTGAGAGGGAAAAAAGAGAGTTTGAGATGATGATCGAGTTGAATCCCACTTCATCAATAGTTCTTGAGCAAAAGGCTAGAGTTATTGGAAGCGCATTAGGTATTTTTAACGGCAGAAGAGGTATGATTTATCATTTGGCGCTGGAGCCAAAATGGCAAGGCAAGGGATATGGTAGCTTATTATTGAAAGAAGTGGAAAAGAGATTACAACAAAGAGGTGCCACCAAATTTAACCTCTTTGTATCCTTAGAAAATCTGAAGATTTTTCCTTTTTATGAAAAACATGGCTATTCGGTGATGAGTGATTCGATAGTTCTTGCAAAAGATTTGTGGAAGAAATAGAGTATGGATAAATATGGATATTTATTATAGGAAACGTGCAGAGGAGTATGAGGAGATTTATTATAGAGATGATCCTATAAGAAACGAAGAGCAAAGAATTATTGTTGAAGCGATCAAAAAAGCCTTTAATGGTATGGATGTATTGGAGATAGCTTGTGGGACGGGGTATTGGACGCAATTTCTCTCGGAGACGGCCAAGAGTATAGTGGCTACGGATTATGTGGAAGAGGTGATGCAAATAGCCAAAAGAAAGAAATACAAATGTCCGGTGCAATTCCAAAAGGAAGATGCTTATAATCTATCTTTCGGAAATCATAGCTTTGATGGTATACTCGCCAACCTTTGGTTTTCTCATGTACCAAAAGTAAAAATAGATACTTTCTTGGAAGGAATTCAGAGAGTACTTAAGCCTGGTGGAATAGTATTTATGGCGGATAATAACTATGTGGAAGGATCGGGAGGTGAATTGGTGAGGAAAGAGGGTGAGGAAGATACCTATAAAAGAAGATTTTTAAAAGATGGATCGGAGTATATGGTGCTCAAAAATTATTATACTCTTAATGAACTGTTTGATATATTTAGTCGTTACGACAAAGGACTTAAGAAAAAAAATATATTTTATGGAAAATTTTTCTGTTACGTCATATATAGAATGAAAGATTCATGAGCATATTGA
>JACQJU010000105.1 GCA_016204905.1 Candidatus Gottesmanbacteria bacterium
CTATATTATTTCCTCACCAATAAAATCCCAAAAGGAGTATTTCTTCCAGGTCCTACTATATACCTACCCGACCAAAGAGCAGTGGAGCCGCCACTATCTAGATTTAAAGCATTAAAAACACCAAGACTCTTCAAAACTATTGCCGATTCAGCTACAGTGACACCATGCACCACTCCTATATATATTGTTGATCCTGTGGTTCCAATAAAAGCTCTAGACCCTTTGCTACCCTTTTTGGGATCCCCGTCACCTCCAAATGTAATATTTCCTCCAGAAAGTAGCATTGGTTGAGCCGCAATCACACTATCTACGCCAGTATCCCGACCCCATTCTGAAGATGCCCCTACAAAACGAGCGCTGCTACCAGAAAAAATCACCGCCGGCACACTGCTATAGACATTATTAGCACTATTGAAATAGACTTTATTTTTATTCATCAGAAGCGTATCAAAGGAATTTTTCTTATCAGCACAGCTAGGATATTCCGCCGGGCAAAAATAAGGACCATTTACTCCAGCAAAAGCTCCAGCTCTACCTACATAATCAGCAAGTGAAGCCACAGGACAGTCATTACTGCAGTCGCCATTTGAAGCAGTTTCTACAATTACTCTCGTTGAGTTAAGATCGGCAGAGATTATATCGACAAGATATGTACCTATATCAGTTTTTACTGATTGCCGTTGATACCCCGATGATGGGGGAGTATTATTTACTGGTACGTTTGCTGGAATTGCTGCTACAGTAAGAGAATCTTTTGTCTTTTGTATCTCACTTTGCAAAGCCGCCAGTTGAGTAGTCGCCGATGCATAATTTCTTTGCGAGAGTAAATGCAAAGAATTGGCTAGTAATTCATCCAATTTATCCGTCTTGGTTTTCTGTGCTCTAAGATCCAAAATATTTTCATAAAGAGTTACTGCCGTTTTATATGTTTTTTCTATATCAGCAATATCTTTTTCCAGCTTCTTATTCTTTACATACTGATCTTCACTCTGAACCTTCTTTAGCTCAGCTATAGTTTTGTTGACCTCACTGCTAGCCACACCCAACCTTTTCTCCAGATCGCTTTCTTTATCTTGGAGCAAGAAGATTTTCCACATAAAAAGCGTTACAGCAATAACACCAAAAAGCGATATAGCAATAATATAGGAAAAAGGTGAAAATGAGGGCATCTTAATAGGCAGTTTCATATCTTTTAATTTATTTTAGCATCTGCACCAAGATTTAAATACTGGAAAACATCTATGTCAATTGCTACAATGGTCCTATGGACCAAAAATCTTCTGCCCTGAAAGATAAACCTGATTTAAACGAAATTCTTATTAATTGGAAAGGTCCCTCACATCCCTACAAAAAAAGAAACAGAGTTTTTTATCAAACAGTCGCAGCTATCACCCTTCTTCTTGTAGTCATCGTTTTTTTCCTCCACGAATTTATGCTCATTGCCGTCATACTGGCAATTGCTTTTGTCGCTTATGCCATCTCTGCTTTTCCTCCTATTGAAGTGGAACACAAAATCACTCCTCTAGGTTTTGAAAACGCCGGTAGACTTTTCCATTGGGTAGAACTCTATGCTTTTTGGTTTGAAGAAAAATGGGGCTACCACACTCTGGTTATCCAAACCAGACTCTCATTTCCCACCCAAATTAGAGCCGTTTTACAGGATGTTCCCCCAGACAAAGTCAAAAGTATCATCGGAAAATACCTCATGTACCTAGAAAAGCCACCCAAGAACTGGGTCGATAATGCTTCAGATTGGCTCAATAAGAAGATTCCGCTAGAATCTAATTAAAATTTCCTAAGAGTCCCAAAAAACAAAAGTCTATTCAATAGGCGACCGCATATCCAGTAGACCGTTGTTGGCTATAATAAGTGGATTAATCCTCCACAAGATAATATAATATAGGCACAAGTTTTGTCCCCGTAGCTTAACGGATAGAGCGCGGCCCTGCGGAGGCCGATATATGAGTTCAATTCTCATCGGGGACGCCAACCCCATATGAAAAGAATTAAACTCTCTGATACTCAGCGAGCTATATTTTTCAGCACTTTAAAAAATAAGATAGGATTACCATGGAAACAAATTGCAAATTCAATTGATATATCAGGTCGCGCATTAACAGATTGGCGATCTGGTAAACTAACTGTTTCTGAGAGACAGTTTTCCATACTTAGTGAAAAATATAACATTGTTGTACCTGGAGAAATTAGGATATTGTCAAAATATTGGTATATTCCAATAGCAGCAAAGAAAGGGGGTCTTGAATATGTTAAGAAGTATGGACCCCCAGGAGATTTAGAAAGCAGAAGAAAAGGTGGTATAAATTCGATTAAATCGCATAGAAGACTCAAAACTAATTTTATCACCGCAAAGAAAATTTTTATTCCTAAAAAATCGAGCACTCTTGCTGAATTCTTTGGTATCCTCTTGGGAGACGGAGGGATTAAAAGGAATCAAGTTATAATCTCTCTGAATTCTCAAAAAGAGAAGAAATATGCTGAATTTATTTGCCAACTAATTAAACAACTATTTAAAATAAGTCCATCTTTGTATCATAGTAGGGTACAAAACGTTATTTCCGTCGCTGTTTCGAGCGTCAATTTGGTAGAATTCTTAATTTCTCATGGTCTCAAAATTGGAAACAAAGTCAAAAATGAAATAGATATTCCGCCTTGGATATTAAAGAAAATTAGTTGGAAAAGGGCAGTATTAAGGGGATTATTTGATACGGATGGTAGTGTCTATATAGATACCCATACAATTAATAGTAAGGTTTATAGAAATATTTGTCTTGCTTTTACAAATTATTCTATACCCCTACTACGGACTACTAATACGCTTTTAAGAGAACTCGGGTATATACCAACTACATCCACAAGATTCCGTGTTAATCTACAAAGGGAAAATCAGGTATATAAATTTCTTCAAGAAATCGGAAGTCACAATTATAACAATATTGTAAAATATCAATCGTTTTTTAACTAAGGTAGAAGCATAGTTGACATAAAGGTATGAAATTCTAGTTCAAATAAGGAGGGGTGTGCCGAACGGTAAGGCACCGGTCTCGAAAACCGGCGTCCGCAAGGACTTGCGAGTTCGAATCTCGCCCCCTCCGCAAGTCGTGAAGCGAAAGAGAGGCGCTCGCCGCGGGGGCGGGCGCGGCGAGCGCATTGAAGCCTCGCAACGGGGAGAATTCGAGGCGGCGGCCGCTTAAGAAGTAGTTCGAGCCGATTTTTTTGGCGAAGAATAGTAATTCTTCGCCATTATTTTTTGCGCGCGCGATTTTTTCTTCTAAGTTTAATCGGGAATTCTTTATTTCGTTTCACTCATTTGACAGTCAGGGTCTGCATGATTCTATATACTTCTTCTTTCGATAATTTCTTATTGTCATAAATTTCAACCCCTTTATTATTGAAGATACTGAAATAGTAGTCTGAATTATTACCATAGAGAGATGAACCGCCACCATTACCTGAGTCTTTTACCAATAAATAACTATTTCCATTTTGAAAACGCGCTTCCTCAAAAGCTATTTTACTACGATTAAATCTTTCGCTTGATGGCCAATTATCAATGAGGTTATTTATAAACCATTCTTTTTGAGAACCGCCTTCAAAATCAAGAGAGGATTTAGTTGACGACTTCATTCTTGAAATACTCATGACCGATTCCCCGGTCTGATTTGAAGGGCAAAAAATACTTATACTGCCGCTTGATTCATCACTATCTTGAATTTTACAATCGTTTGGATAAAGAAATTTAAATTGCAGTCCTTGAAATTGTTTATTATATATAACCCATTCAGTAGGAACTACATAGCTTAGTAGTGTTCCTTCAAAGCGAGGTTCTTCTACCCCGAAGCGCAAACTACTTATTAGCGGATCAAACCATTTACTCACAATAGTCTGAAACCCCACGCTTGGCAAAGGATTATTAAAACCAATATCAACAAAAGTAGATTTTTCAGGAACGTCTAACACTACTCTTACCGAAGGCAATGATACACCCCTTTCGCCCGTAGGATCATATAACTTCTTCCCTTTGTGGTTAGAAATAGTTACACTTTCATACTGATTTTTGTTTGTAATAACAAGGCTATCTAAAGTTTTTTGACTATCTGTCAATCTGAGACTATCGTAGGGAATTAAGTCCACTGTTAAAAAGGGCGATTGATCCTGAGTAATTTCAAATTGAATAATGGAATCTGTTCCTGGATAGACTTGTATTGGCCGTCTGATCCATTCGGGTGGATAACGAAAAGTAAGGATGTCACTGCTATACGTTTTCCAATTTGCAGATTCATCATTTAATGACAATTCTGTATCTGATTTCGTTGATGCTGTAGTATTTTTACTTCCATTCTCGATTGATTTTTGTCCGTATAGTTTCAAGAAGAAAATTGCGGTTACAACAGAAAATAAAGCCACCAAAACAATCGAAGAAACCATCCAATAGTTTACCTTTCGACTTGGTAAAACAGGCGAATCTTGAACTGTTTGCTGGATGTTTTGATCAGTAATATTGGTCTGGTTTTTCATAAAGATTCCTGTTTGAAAGTATATCATAATTTGGTATAGCGATTTTGAACCCAGCGATATCGATCACTTTTTTAGTGGCCGCATTGGACAACTTGAGTGATCGAGTTGGGTTCAACCAGTGCGGCCATTTAGGTTTCTTTGTTCTTTTAAATTTTTGCATTTTCTTTAAGCAGAAAATCTCAAAAGATTTTCTGTTTGTTCGAACCGACTTTTTACGAGGCCGAAGGCCGAGCGGTAAAGATGGCGCGGCGAGTGGGTGGGGGCACTCGCCACGCTACCTTTGAAACATGGTTCGAATTTTTTCGTAAAGAGACCGCAGGTCAGAACGATATTTTAGTTTACAAATCTAAGTTCTATTTGGCTTATGTAGATAGATGATTTGTCTGTCACATATAAGTTCTAACTAAGTTAATTTTTCCACTAGTCTTTTTTCCTAAATTATCACCATTGTGCTAATTCTGTGCCTAGAAGGTTAATGTTTAACAAGTTCCAACCAAGTACGTTGGGCATTTAGAAGCGGGTAAATATCACCCAACAATTGAAAATAGCAAAAACACTTGGGGTAAGTCTTGACGAGCTTATTAAGTTTTAGGGGGTTCCAAGTTGTCAACAAACTCTTTTTTAAGATTAATTTCTAAAGGCAACTCGGCGACGGCTTTGTAAAGTTTTTGCCCCTCTTCTTTTACATTAACCCTAAAAATATAATCCCCAGGTTCTTCAACTACCATACCCATTATCTTTAGTCTTGAACGTAATCGTTTCATTGTTTCGGGCATTTCTAAAGGTTGTTCAAAGTTTTTGACTACGGTTCCTTTAGGATTTAATATCTCCACATTAAGGTTACCTTTAAAAGGGGTTTTATCATTTTTTACCCACATACACACAACCTCAAACTCAATGGGGATGTTGATTAGTTTTACCTTGTCCGCATCACTTTTTTTTACTTTTAAATCTACACTAAGTTGTTCAAACACATCATTAATGCTTATGTTGTTTGTTTCATTATCAACGATGCTTCTTCTACAAAGAATTGACCAAATATGTTTAATCATAATTAATTTCCTTGGGCGTAAACATAGTTGAAAGTTTTTGTTCTATCATTAAAATGTCCAGGTAATACGGTGTAGGCTTCGTGGCTTTGGTTTTGTACATAGCCCAAATCGCCTTGTTTTGTATTTGTAGATTTATCAGTTGTTTTAATTACGTGTTTTTCCATAAATCCAAATCTCACAATTAAATAAGTATGTAATGCACCGGCAATTTTTTTAAGAAAACTAAGGCTTGGTAGGGTGGTGCCGTTTTCCGCGCGAGCAATACCAGATTGTTTTGTATTAACCATTGCGGCAAGTTTAGCTTGGGTAAGCCCTTTAATAATCCGTGCTTCTATAAGCATTTGACCAATCTCAAATGCCAAATCTTTGTTGTAGTATTCTTTTCTAAACTCTGGGTCTTTTAATAATTTTTGTTCAAAAGTTTTTAAATCCATATTTCCTCCTTATGCTAAAGATAATTCTAAATCTCTTGCTCTACCCAAGGCCGTATTTATTTCTTTCTTGGGTGTATCGTTGCTTTTTTTAATAAACATATGGAGTAGCCAACAAACGGTTTGCTTTATTGCGCATAAAATGCGGTATCCAATGTTATTAAAATTAATCGTTATTTCATAAAGTTGACAGCCTTTGAGTTTTTTCATATCTATAAAATTATGTCCATATTTTTCAAGTAACTTTAGTTGTCTAATAATTTTTTTCTTTGCTTTTGCGGGCAAGCCCTCAATAAACTCGCCTACATAATTTCTAGTATTTGATGATGTGTAAAATTGTATATCCATATAGTCGTTCAAGGAAAAACATAACGATTTTGTTATATTTTATAGAGATGGCGGCGCGTTGTCAAGAGGTAATGAGGGGAATCAATTAATATAGTTATGTGAGTGTTGGTGTCAGTCGTACCTGCGACGTAGGGTTAGTTTTTCTAAAAAGTCTTTGTAAAAGATTCCAACATAGTCAACTAAACACCGGTCACTTATACACATTTCCTCTATAATCCACGGTTATTATCGTGATAGTTTCTGATTTAGGATCAAAAGTATAAATAATTCTTAGTGGCCAGGCTCTGAGACTTCTCAGTCCGGAAAATTGTCCTTGAATCAGTTTTTCAGATATTCACGACCCGACAATTAAGTATGGGGAAAGAGACCGTGGAAAAAAACAATCGGAAATTGATAAAACGTATATTACATTGAATAGTTGAGTTGCTAAATGGCATATGAATAACTCGAGGAGTAGGGGTAGGTGTATTGGTGGGACCTAAAGTTGGAGTTGGCGTATCTATCGGAGGTAGAGTAGGTGTAAGTGTTGGTGTCATAGTTGGTGTTAGAGTTTCTGTCGGAGTTGGAGTTAGAGTAGGCGTCGGAGTAGGAGTTGCAGTGGGTTCAAGAGTCGGAGTTGGCGTAGGTGTTTCAGTAGGTGTCGGCGTCTCAGTTGGCGTTGCTGTAGGCTCTAGTGTCGGTGTAGGAGTTGGTGTGTCCGTGGGGGTTGGCGTCGGAGTTTCGGTTGGTGTTATAGTTGGAGTAAGCGAAGGAGTAGGTGTTGGTGTATTAGGTGGAGCAATTGGCGAGCTACTATTTCTGGGATTAGACGTACTAAACACTACAAAATCTGCCGAGTTATTATCGCTATCTTCTCCATTTCCGGCAAATTCATCCACTCCGCCTGTAGCCATGGTTAAAGAAGTGGAGGAAGAGTTGGCTTTCCTTACTATACTTCCATCGGTAGGTGGATTCGGCGCATCAGCTGTTTCATTATCTACTGCCAGTCCCATGCCCACTTTGTCTACTATGGTTGTACCCGCATCAGAGTATAAAACCACAGTATTATTCGAAGCAGCTATCGCACTACTAGTAGAAGAGTATATTAAATCTACAGAAGTACTGCCATCATATCCGGGATTAGCAATAAGAAAGTACCCTCTAGAAGCTATCGTTCCCGATATACTCGCCACCAAATTAGCTTGTGTTGCACTACTAGATGATTCTACTTGCAACCGCCAACCGGCAAGATCAATTGGATCAGACGTCGGATTATAAAGTTCCACAAATTCATCAGTAGAACTACCTCCAGCCGTTTGTATTTGTGAAATTACTATATTATAGGCAATTGAAAAAACTTTGGAAGATGAAGAATAAAATAAATAGAATACAAAAAGTATGACAGCGAAACCAATTAGAGCCAAGGGCAGGCGTCTCATAACAATTAATATTAAACCCTGTTAGTTACTTGTCAAGAGATATAATCTATATCAAATAACCGCTTTATTTATGTTACAATTATGGCCTCAATCTATGAAAAGAGAATTTTCCGCAGGTGGAATAATATTTTCGTCCAAGGGACGATCGGCCTCTGGCCGAAAAAAAGACATTAGGTGGTTGGTCTGCCAGCATTCCCAGCATAAAGGTTGGGTCTTCCCCAAAGGTCTAATAGGGGATAATATTAAAGGAGAAAAAAGTGAAGAAACAGCAGTTCGTGAAGTCAAAGAAGAAACAGGGGTAGAGGGAAAGATTATTACTAAACTCCCAAATCCCGCCACCTATTGGTATGTTTGGCAAGGAGACAAAAGGTTTAAGACCGTCTATTATTTCCTCATGGAATATGCCGGCGGGGATATCAACAATCACGATCATGAAATGTCTCAAGTTGAGTGGTTACCGACTGAAGAAGTAGAAAAGAGGTTATCTTATAAATCTGATAAAGAAGCATTTAAAGGAGCGTTGAAACTTATTAAAAAATTGCCCTCGTAGGCTAATGGATAGACCGCAGGATTCCGGATCCTGCTATGTGGGTTCGATTCCCGCCGAGGGCGCTTTTAGAAACAAATTTCCCGGTGCCAGTTTCCATTCCGGATCCAGCGCTTCTTTGACAGCTCTCATTTGTTCTATGCCTTCTTTTCCATAAAGTTCTTCTAATAATTGCTGCTTTATAGGATTTTTTCCCACCCCATGCTCAGCAAGTGGACTACCCCCAAGTTTAATTACCTCACGGCCAATTTCCAGTATGGCTTGCTTAGCAGCTAGAATTTCTCCGTATGATTTCGCCACTACATTTGGATGCGTGTTACCATCAGAGAAATGACCCCAGTTATAATACTCAAGCCCATAAGCTGCAAATTTCTCTCTGAAAATCTGCAGCATTTCTCCTAATCTTTCAAACGGTACAATCATATCACCTGCCATTTTACTAATACGGGAGTCTATATTTTTCTTATTCTGACCTACCCGTCCATTAACTCCACTTGGAACCGCTTCACGTATATCTTTAAAATATTTTATTTTGTCACCATTACTTGGAAAAGCAATTTGTGTATTATTAGACAATCCCATATCATCAAGTATCACGGCAAAACGTTCCAATGGGAGGTCAGAATCAGTACGAATATTTTCCAATTGTATAAGCAGAAGTGTTTTTGCCTCTTCTGGAGGAGTAATTGCTTCTCGCGTTGTACTATCTTCTCTAAGAACTTCTACTGCATGTTCATCAATATACTCAATAGCACTAGCATCAATCCCGGAAGGATCACCTGTCTTTCGAGTTTCCAAAGATTGATCTCTTAATCGTCTAGTCAGTTCAAGCGCTTGATCTTCACTTTGGCATGAGACAATTGCCCAGCTGATATGAGGTTTCGGGACTATCCTTAGCTTGGCTTTCGTTATAACCCCTAGTGTACCTTCTGAACCTATAAACAAATCTATGAAATCCATGTCAGGTTTAGCATAATATCCAGCGGAAATTTTGGGCACATCAGGCATTATATATGTAGGAATGGGAATGCGTTGTATCTTTCCGTCTGCATTCTCCCATTCAAAATACCCATCCTTATGAGCCCGATATTGTCCGCGTTTCATATCTACAACTTCACCATTTGCAAGTATGACCGTTAACTCTTCCACCCATGGTCTTGTCTGTCCATACTTAAATGTTGCTGCTCCAGCGGCGTTGGTGGCAATTATACCTCCGACATTTGCGCCATCAAATGTCGGTCCTGGCGGATAATACAGTTCTTTTTCAGCAAGGTTTTCTTGCAATGCATGTACAGTGACTCCCGGTTGAACAGTAACAGAATCTTCACCTATCTCCAATATCTTATCCTGATAAGACATGTCGATTACAATAGATCCTTCGGGTGTTGCTCCGCCAGTTAAGGATGACCGCGCTCCTTGAGTAAGTACACTTGGAGATCTTTTCAGAATGTATGCGACTTCGGCTTCTCCGGCTTCTGGCTTGAGTCGAATAGCTTCTGACGTGGACCCACGAACATGAGCCGCATCCTCACTGAAATTCTTTAATTCCTCAGTATCAGTAATAACTGTATATCTATGCGGATCAACTTCTCCCCTCGGAGGTCGCGACTTTATCCGATGAGTTTCTAATTGAGATTCCAAGGTAGGAGGTCCTCCTCCATCTGATATCCCATATACGGTTTGCATTTCGATTCGAGCTGACATAATGGGCCATATGGTAACATATTGTCCTGATAAGTCAAAATGCAAAGTAGTATAATACTCTATATGTTAAATTTCACTATTGATTTAGCCAAAAAAGCCGGAGAAATAATTCTCTCCGAAAAGAAGAAGTTAGTGGTGGAGAAAAAGTCTCGTCGCGAGATAGTTACCAATGCCGATATTGCTGCCGAAAATTATATTACTTCAAGAATTCTTGAAAAATACCCCAATCATCATATATTAGGTGAGGAATCATTTATTAAAACCCAAGACTATCAGCACTCTGCTGATCTCTGGATCATCGATCCTATCGATGGTACGACTAACTTTGCTCAAGGATTAACCGAGTATGGCGTTTCTGTGGGTTATTATCACAATTTAGCACCAGTTGTTGGTGTTATCTATTTTCCCGAAAAAAATATGTTTTTTTCTTCACAAATAAGTAGGGGAGCATATCTAAATGGCAATAAAATTCATGTCTCAAACAAAAAAGACATGAAAGATGCAGTTTTAGGTAGTCTATTTAGTTATGATACCGATGAAAATATGATTATTTTTGATATTTCCAAAAAATTATATCGAGAGATAAAAACTATTCGTTTTTTTGGCAGTGCTGTTTTGGATATCTGTTTTGTTGCTCAAGGTACATTGGACGGAACCGTTGGATATGCTCTCAAACCCTGGGATACCGCAGCAGCTTATTTAATTGTGAAAGAAGCTGGAGCAGTTGTTACCACATTAAAAGGTCGCCCATGGAATATTTTTGAAAAAGAACTGCTTGTTGCCAATAAATTTATTCATCCCCAATTAGTAAACTTTTTCACCCAAATCTTGCCTTAAGAACCATTTTCACCTAAAATAACACAACAGGAGGAGTCGCCTAGTTGGTCTATGGCGCGGTCCTGGAAAGACCGTTGGGCGGTAACGTCCTCGCGAGTTCGAATCTCGCCTCCTCCGCCTTCGCCTCGCTGAAGTCCCGATTTCATCGGGACGAAAGCGGGCTTTGCCCGTTCAGATCGGCTACGGCGAGACGAAGTCCGCTTTTACTTCGCCGTAGTTTTAACAAAGGCAAGTATTTCCTTTCTTAAGATAAAATATATGCATGTGGTACGTATATATTCTTCTTTGCTCAGATAACAGAACCTATATAGGATGTACAGATAACCTTAAAGATAGAATAAAAAGACATGAAAAAGGCCAAATTCCAGCCACAAAATTAAGACGACCTATAAAGCTAATTAGTTATTTTGCCTTCTCTAACAAATACACAGCCTTCAACTTCGAAAAATACCTCAAATCAGGAAGCGGAAGAGCATTTATTAAAAAACACAAATTAGTTTTGTAATTTCCAA
>JACQJU010000107.1 GCA_016204905.1 Candidatus Gottesmanbacteria bacterium
GCTGATTTTGGCGGTGAGGTGGAAAGAGTCCTCAATATGGCTAGCGGTGCAATACTACTGGTAGATGCGGCCGAAGGCCCGCTACCACAAACTAAATTTGTCCTAAAAAAAGCCCTTGAGGCTAATCTCAAAATTATTCTGATTATAAATAAAATTGATAAAAAAGATGCTCGTCCCAAGGAAGTGGAAAAAGAGGTGGAAAATCTCATATTGGAGCTAGCTCACCTGGATCATCATCTCAACTATACTACTCTCTATGCGGTGGGACGTGATGGTAAGGCTTTTGACAGTTTGCCAGAAACTTATTCTGCGGAAGGAGGGGGTGATTTATCCCCCCTTTTTGAGACGATACTTCGAGAAATTCCTGATAGTCATACGAGTGATGAAAAACCTTTTCAGATGCTGATTTCAACACTTGATTGGGATAATTATGTCGGTAGGCTATCTATAGGAAAAGTGCATCAAGGTAAACTCTCTGTAGGAGATAGCCTGCAACTAGTTGATGATGATAAAATTCTAGGAACTTATAAAGCTCAGAAGTTGTTTACGAGTCGAGGACTAGATAGAGAGGTAGCAACCCAGTTGGTCTCAGGTGATATTGTGGCCATATCTGGTATACCAGAGATAAAGATTGGTCAGACTTTGGCAAATCCATCAAATCCCAATAGTCTGCCTAAAATTGCTATAGATGAACCAACTATCAAAATCACGATTGGGCCAAATACCAGTCCTCTATCAGGCAGAGAAGGAAAATTGTGTTCGAGCGCGCAAATAAAAGAGCGACTTCTTCGGGAAAAACAGATCAACTTGGGACTAAGAATAGAAGAAGATAGTCAGTCAGCGAATTTTAGTGTGACAGGAAGAGGTGAGCTACATCTATCGATACTTTTGGAAACGATGAGGAGGGAGGGATTTGAACTTGAGGTATCCAAACCGCAGGTAGTTTACAAAACAATCGATGGAATATTATCTGAACCTTTTGAAGAAGTTACTATCGATGTCGCGACTGATTTTATAGGTACAATTACTCAAGATTTGGCACAAAGAAAAGGAGAAATGCTCAATATGTCGGTACATGCTCACGATGTGACTAGATTGGAATATAAAGTTTCCAGCCAAAATCTATTGGGTTTAAGAAACAGACTGCTTACGGCAACAAGAGGAACGGCGATATTAAATACCTATTTTATCGGCTATTTTCCTAAATCTTTGCGGATGGAAGTAAAAAGAAATGGAGCGCTTATTGCGTTTGCTCCGGGAACTTCTCTGTCATTTGGCCTGGCGAATGCTCAAGAGAGAGGGACGTTATTTATCGGCCCAGGGGAAGAGGTATATAGTGGTATGGTTGTCGGAGTATCAACAAGAGATAAAGATATAGAAGTTAATGTTTGTAAAGCGAAAAAACAAACCAATGTCAGGAGCGAAAATGCTGATATTGCTGTACAACTCACACCTCCAACTGTACTTTCACTAGAACAGGCGCTAGATTTTATTGGGGATGATGAACTACTCGAGATCACCCCCAAAAACTTAAGGCTGAGGAAAAAGTATTTATCGGCTTTGAGGCGAAAATTAATGGAGAGACAAGAGAGATAATTAGCTTTATAATGAGGCTATGTTTGTTGATGAAGCAGAAGTTATAATTGAGGCTGGCCGTGGTGGAGATGGCAAGGCATCTTTTTTTCCGGGACAAAAATCTGGTCCTGATGGTGGGGACGGTGGGAAAGGTGGCAATATTTATATAACCGTAACCTCAGATTTAACCGCACTGAGTCAATTTACATATAAAAAAGTTATAAAAGCTCCTGATGGTAATCCCGGGCAGAAATTTCAAAAATCGGGTAAAAATGGAGCGGATATCACTTTGAGGCTACCACTAGGAAGTATTCTGACTGATAAAAATAGCCAAGAAATTATAGAACTGGCTGATATAAATCAAAAAATACTTGTTTGTAGGGGTGGTGGCGGTGGAAAAGGTACCTATGCCCTACGATCTTCTAGAAATACAACCCCTCTTTATGCCCAAAAAGGTCTCCCGGGACAAAAAAGATTATTTGGGATTGTTTTGAAATTGATTGCAGATTATGGATTAATTGGGCTACCAAATACGGGAAAAAGCAGTCTTCTTAACGAACTTACAGCGGCTCATGTCAAAGTAGCCAATTATCCATTTACGACACTAGAACCAAATCTGGGTGCAATGGAGGGAAAAATTATAGCTGATATTCCTGGACTGATAGAGGGGGCATCAGGGGGTAAGGGTTTGGGTATCAAATTCTTGAAACATATAGAAAAGGTAAACTTATTACTCCATTGTATAGCTGCCGACTCAGGAGAGGTGGAAACGGACTATAAAATAGTCCGCGGCGAACTAGAGAAATTTAATCCCTTACTTACGCAAAAACCAGAAGTTATAGTCTTAACTAAATCTGACACTGTCAAACAAGTTGAATTGGTCAAAAAGAGAAATAAATTACAAAAATATGGCCGAGTGGTGGAAGTTTCTATCCACGATTGGGATAGTTTGGAGAAACTTAAGAGTATTTTATTCTGAATTCTCTGGCTTTTTGGGTCATAGAGGGATCAGAGGACTTTCCTTTATCAGGTAAAAATGAAACTATCTTTAGCCATTGGTCTTTGATGTTTCTTATTTTGGCAACTGAGGGAGTAAAGGATAATCTGGTATAGCCACTATGGTTGGTTTCTACTCTCACCCCTTCATCTCTAAGTTTGGCTATGACGAATTTGCTGACGATAAAATCGCCGTCGATGATTTGAGAATTGGCTTTATTCATAAATCCAGAGGCATCAGTGGTGTAGCCTTTTTTATTTAGTTGTAATATTGCATCTCTTACCTGGGGTTCAATCATTTCGACAAAAACTCCCATTTTCAATTCTTTTTCATCGGGTATAGGATTTTTAGTCAGTCTAGTTTTGATATCAACTGCCATAGACTTTAGAATGCCAAACATGAGGATCTCAAACAGTCGCTGTCTCTTAAGCTTCAGATTTTTGGGGATATAGGTCATACGAAATTTTTTAGCTGAGAGTGATTGAGATGGTTCAATGGGTTGGTTTCTAGAGGGAAGAGTATCCACTATTTTTTGATATTTTTGGGTAATTAAGTCTAAATTGGCGCTATCTGGCCAGAATTTGATCGATTTAGAATTGGTGTCTGATTGGGTTTTATAGCCAATCTTTGTAAGTTTGTTTGCTAGAATATAATCTATGGTAAAAGTTCCATTTAATGCTTGACAGTTATAAAATTCTCCGCAAAATCCAGAAGTTGGATCTACTCTATAACCTTTTTTCAGCAAGGCATGAATGATCGGCAGGAGATGAGGCTCATACATCTCAACAAATGCACCGAGAATAGTTTCTGTCGTTGTGGGGGAGGGATTACGTGCCAATCGGAGATTAATTTTTTTTGCCCTTTTTTGTTCTACCTGATTTCTAAGCAGTGAAAATCTTTCATTTTCTCGATAATCAATTGTGGTAGTGTGCATCAGATTTATGAAGATATTATAACATAAAAACTTTGTGCTGTCTTTGGGTATAATCCCCCAGATTATGGGGTTGGCGTTGCTGAGGGCTCAAGTGTCGGTGTAGGTGTTGGGGTAGATGTAATAGTCAGGGTGGGAGAAGTTGTTGCCACGGGAGTAGTGGTTAAGCTACCACTTGGGGTTGCTATGGGCTGTTTACTGAAAACACCAACTGCTTTCCCAGGAACTACATGTATTCTTTTGGCCAGTAAACCATCTGAGGTTGGTGTGCCGACAGCGGCGATACGAAGACCTAGGGTAAGATCGGCAAAGGTAGCATCGGTTATTCCCTTTATTTTGTATTCTGTTAGATCATCTACTAAGACTTGATAAGTTCGCTCTCTTTGAATTTGGTGGACTAGGGTGATAGTGCCATCACCTAGGGCGGTGATAATGCCAAAAACTGCATGCCTTTTGAGCTGGGCTGCGGGAGAGGCTTCGGAGACTTTTACTTTTTTGGCTTTCAGTTTGCCTGCAGTCGAACCATCTCCTTGGGTATTTAATTTTGAGATTATGTTTTTTATCTTTTCGGAACCTAGTTTATTTTTGGGAGGACTTTCTGCTAAACCTATTTTTTTACCGGGGTTTTCTTTCTTATTTTGAGAATCGGAGGAAGAATTTGACTGATTGTTTTTAGGACCGTCCTGATTTGAAGTACTTGGATTGTTGCTTTGGTTTTCTTCTTTTTTTAGTTGTCCGGGTGCATTTTCATTTTTGGCATATGTATCGTAAGCTATAAATGTAAAAAAACCGGCAACAAATAGAAGACTGATAATAAGTTTTTTGTAATTCATAAAGATTTTAGGTCTCTTGGAATACTTGCAACATTTTGGATGTTTCTTGTCCATCTAGCCCGTAGGCTGTCACTTTTAGGACATTATTGCCTTTGGTTAGTACTATTGTGCTCTCAAATGTTCCATCGCCATTACTCTCCACTGACGTTTCGTCTGTATCTGTGAATATAATCACGGTGCTATTGGGAAGAGTTTTGCCACTGACGAGTATTTCACCATCTAGGGCAACTTCGCCTTCCTTCGGGCTATTAATTTCTAGATATATCGATTGTGTTTGGGGTGTTATATTTGATGGTTGGTTAGTCTGGTTTGGGTAGAGTAATTTTGATAAGACGAGATAAGCAAACACAAAAAGAACCAGAATGACAAGAAGATAGATGATGGGATTTCTATGTTTTAGAGCAATTGGTGGCTTTTCCTCGGGTAAATTTTCCTTTGCTGGGGACACGGGTGAACTTTGGGTGTCTTGGGAAGGTGGTGATTGCTGTTCTTCTACCATATAGATATCATACCTTAAAAAGGGTGATATTAGCAAATAAAATATCGATTAATAATGCAATCTATTGGACGGTAAAAGAATACTCTTCTGACCAGATATTTTTATCGTTGATGAAAGCAATTGCTCGGAAATAATAGACTCCAGATTCTGACAGTGCAACATTACCTACAAATCTGAGAGGAACATCGTATTTACCAGTAGTAAATTCGCTTACGATGACTTTATAAGGAGTCATGGATATATCGACAGAGTTATCTAAGGGTCCGGGTTTTGATTCTTTGGCCGCAACTATGGCGGTAAATCCTGTTGTGGCGCTGGGTCCATAGATATCCCAGGTAAACGCAGTAGATGCTCCCGCAGATAAATTTGTCGGCGGATTATCTATTTTTATTTCATGTTTGGGGATAGGTTTTACTATAAGTGAGCGTTCCTCTGTCCAGTAGTGTTTTCCATCAATCAATGCATAACCTCGAAAAAAATAAGTTCCTGGTTTGGTATATTTGGTATTGCCGACGAACTGGATAGGGACAGTATAATTGCCCTTAATAAATTCTTCAACCACACCAGTATAGAGGGTATCATCTGGTGAGGCATTTTTTGTAAAAGCTCCGGAATCACTCTTGGTACCGTAATAGATGGCACTGGTATGAATAGTTTTTAGTGGTCCAGAAATGCGCCAAGTAAAGGTAGTAGTATCCCCTTCCATGATTTCTTTGGGGACATGAATAAGGCTAATAGTATAAGGAATTACTGTAGGTGTTGGAGTAGGTGTGGGAGTGGTGGTCGGTTCAGATAATATACCCGCTACTTTTCCTATCCCTTTCTCGATGGTTTGACCTCTGGGAGAAAGATAGCGTCTATAGATCATCACGCCATTGAAAATGACAAGGGAAAAAATGGTTAAAGCTAGGACAAGGAGAAAGGCGCGTTTTGTTTTTATAGTAATCTATATTATACGCTGAATTATAACGAAGAAATACTCTCAGATGCTTCTTCCCTTTTTTACAACTCGTATCCGCCAGCGGGTGGCTCGGCCGTTTCTACCATGCTGTTATACATCTGATGTATTTCTATTTGCGGATGTTCATCAAAGTGATACTCTTTATGGTCTTCATCATAATCTATGAGATGTTTTTTGATGCCGTAATACAGTGTAGAGGCGGCCTGGGAACTAGAGTTGGCATAGGTATAAAAAATTCTTCGGCAATAGGAACATTGATAGGAGTAATACATGACGAGAATAGTATAGTTCTTTTCATCGAAAATGCAATTTGACTCATTGACATAAATGAGTTTTGGGTATATATTGAATATATATTCAATAAGGAAAAGGGGGTGAAAGTAAATATGTGTTATGGAAATTGTTA
>JACQJU010000114.1 GCA_016204905.1 Candidatus Gottesmanbacteria bacterium
ATTCATAATAAGGTATGATTTAAGTTCATAACTTTAGTATGAATTATAGCACGCGTAATTATGAGGGTCAAGCGAGCGGTGTTGATCCGGGGAGTAAGAAGAAAAATAAAGAGGAACAAGAAAATAAATATTACAAATCCAAAAAGTATCTTATTTGGGATCAGATTTCAAAGATTGGATGATTGATTGTCGGTCGGCCTCGCTTACCGAAGCATCTTCTTTTTCGACTGCTTTATGAATTATCTGCTCACCCAGATTGGATAAATCTTCTAGGGTCATATTGTCTGCTTTTTCTTCCGAAACTTGGGTCAATATTTCTTCTTCGGAGTCGATGATGAGGTAATCTAAGAGTGCTAGTTTAAGCTGGGCTTTTTGGGGTATGGTGAGAGAGGGTATTTTGGCGATAATTTCATTTTTATCTTCCTCGCTTAGAGAGGTTTTTCTGGCTAGACTGATAAGATATTTATCAATATTATTATCCATTATGCTGGAGCTCCTCGATTTTCGAATTCTCGAACGCCAAGACTGGCAGTGCTATCAATAGCTTGTGTAAATACCTGAATTCCGGTTAGGAACATAGCTGCGCTCATACCTCCACCACCAAATATGCGTTCTGTCATGGTGTCTACATCGCTCTGGGTAATACCTTCTTTACCTAGTTGTTGTAATATTCTCAAAGCGGCATCTTTTCTATCTTTATCAGAGTTGGTATCTTTAAATCCCTTGATTTGGGCCCTAACCCTATGGAGAAGATTTTTTTCTTCTAGTAATTTAACGAATCCGGAAGCTTCTGGGGAAGCGACAGGTTTTTTGCCATCGATGATAGCAAAGATTTTAGTTCTGGTGCCTTCCCTTCGATATTTAAGATATTCTTGCCGCAATTGGGTCCAAGTTAAGCCTTCATCTTTGTGTTTAAGGAGATCGGCTTTTACTTCTGCTGGTAGATTGGCTCCTTGTAGTTTGATGATTTTTTCGACAAGATTGATATTATTGGCGCCTACACTTTCTAATTGGTTTAATCCTTCGGTGATAAAGGTTTTATTTTCTGCCAGATTTTTGGCCTCAATAGTGCCTTTTTTGGGATTAAATTTATTTATCCATTCTTGATAAAGCTTAAGAGTTTCATACTTTGCTCTAAGGCCTATTGATCCTGTTTCTTCCATGGCATTGCTTAAGGCGAGAGTTAAACCTGTTTGGTCTTTTTGGCCGGCAATCATATCTAGGGCGGCTTTGATAGATTCATTGGCCATTGTTTCTGCTAGCGCTTTGGGGTCTTGGGGCTGTTCTTTGGCTTGGGCAGATTGGGTGTCAGTCTCTTTTGATTTAATGTAGTAGGAGTTTTCGTCGAAATGTTTGCCCCAAGCTTTTTCAACGTCGTCTCTTTCTTTGCCTATTAATGGTTTTCTGCCATCGATGCCAATTTGGTGTACTATTTTTGCAAGATATCTATCTCTGGTAATATATGTTTTGCCATCGTCATCTAGTATCATGGCGTTTTTCTGGATGTCTTGGGCGATTTGTTGGCCATCGGGGCCGAGAGCGTCTAATGCTTGGGTAATATCGCTAACTTTAAGAGGAACTGGTTTACCATCAGGTCCAGCGACCATGCCGTTATCGTCTAAAGCGGCGGCTAATTCTCTGGCTTTTTTGGCGGCGTCGTTATCTTGTGTAATACCTTCGGATGCAGATTTTACGAAAGCATCAAAACCTTCTGTGCCTTCTTGCTGACCTGCAGCAAGAGCTCTCGTTTTCGCTTCTGCGATAATTTGCTCGTCGTTTAATACTGGAATAGGACTATCGGGACTTTCGGCAGCTTGTTTCAAAAGAGCCTTTGCGCGCTTGAGAGGTGATTCTTTGGGGGCAGCTTCAGGGGCTTGGGTTTGTTCTGCTGGTTTTGGGCCAGCTTGACGAGCTCTTTTTTCTTGCTGTCTTTTTTGATACGCCAGTAAAGCTTCATCCCTCGATGGAGCTCCGACTGTGAGGGTGGGAACGTCGTTTGTCTCCAATATCGCGGAGGGTGATGAGGATGGTATGCCTCCTCCACCACCACCCTCGATACTTCCTCCTGGATTGGCTGGAGTAGCTATTACTTTTCCTGTCATATTTCTATGCTATGACAATTTCGGTGGAGTGTAAAGTTTGAGATGGATTGACGGACTTTTGATGGTATGTTACCTTAGATTTAAGGGTAATTTTATGGAAACAACAGTAGGCGCAACGCCGAAAGATATGCTGATGAGATCAAATAAGCCGGATGTAAAGGCTGGACCAGAATGGCAGGGGTCTGCGTTGAAGTGGATGTTAAGGCAGTTTAAAGGTCCGGCGGAACAACCACCAGAGTCTAGGATGTATGTGAGTGAGACGATGGGTCAGATTGCTAAGGATAGAAAAGTCACCCTGCAGGAATTTAAGCCAGAGACACAACAGAGGATCATACGGGAAATTGTCTTTGCTAGGTACGAAAAAATGAGGGATCAACCTCATCATCAGGCGATAGATGATATGGTCGATCTATTGATGGGGAAAATAATGAAGGATAATGGTTATAGTTTTGAAGGCTGCCAGACAGATGGTCAGGCGCTTAATTATATAAGAGATAATTTGGCCGGAACATCAATACAGAGGTTGACTGCCGATACGAGAAATCTTTTGGATGTGGTAATGAGCGAAACGATAACTGAGAAGATGGCAGCTGCGGGTTTCTGGCCCACAGATGAGATGATGAGAGCAGCGAATGGGCCTAGACCAACGGATATTTTTCCTTTGGACCAGATATTGGATAAAAAGAAATTGGGGATAAATTTACTGGATAAAAAGCTTTTTAGCAAAGCCTCCAAGGATAGTCTTTTTGGCAAAATCTGGGAAAGTGCAAAAAAACAGGTCAAGGTAACAGGTTTTCAGGCTATGGATGTAGCCTATGGTTCTGCTTTTACCGATATTGAATTTGAAGGGAAAGATAGAGGTCATAGATTTTTGGCGGTGCTGAGTGATCTGCAGCTTCAACAAGAATATACTTATGCTGCAATGGGAGGAAAAAAGGCTTTAAAAGTGGGTGAAGGGGACGTGAAATTTCGAGAGATGTCTGATGTGCTTACTATTCTTTCGGGGGGAAAGATAGAAGGCGGAATGATGACAGCACAAAAGCAAGCCTTGATAAGACATGTGAAACGAGTCCTAGCGACGCGTTATGAGGGTAAAGCGATGAAAGATCTCGATCCTGGAGATGCGTATCGTGTGGTGTTGCAAGCAAAAGTAGATGCATGGGCTGAACTAGATCGGGAGCAGGCTCAAACCATATCCATGAGCCAGGTAGAAAATGCCTGTACGCCGGAAAAGGTAGCTACCGCGCAGAATAAGATTAATGAATTAGACCCAGAAAAAATTAAATTAGATACTCATGATCCTGTAAATGTATTAGATAAACAAGTAAGTGATGTGGCGACTACAGAGACTACTTTAAAGCAGAAAATCAGAGAGCTAAAAGAGTCCGAAAATAAAAGATTATCTGAAAAGAGGGAGTTTGAAATTCAAAGTTCAAAGATAGAGAGGGAGGTAGCTGAGATTGATGCTAAATTAGCAATTGTTCCACCTGCACCTGGGGCATTAAAGCCAGCGGATGCAAATATACTTAAGAAACGTCGTGATACGCTTAGCGATACGTTGGGAGAAATAACTACTAAAATTGCTGCTATTCCTGCATCAGGAGCGCTTACTCCTGAACTTGAGGCGATTGATTTGGCCGTTAGCGCTGTGGAAAGTAAATTAAGTGGCTTTGCAAATACTGCGGAGATAGGCAAGATAGTCACGGTTAATGTAGCAACTGGAAAGAAAGAAATCAATCAAACAGAATTAACTATATTTTTGCAGGCAAAGCGTGATAAATTGTCTAGTGAACGTGATGCTTCGAATAAAGATAATCGAGATAAAAAGAAAGTTGGCCAAAAAGTTGTAGATCTCGTTGGCGATTCAAATAAAAGAAGAGAGATAGTGGCGAAATTTGCATCGGATGCAATGCTAGGTGAACTTGAGGGTACTGATCCACAAACTATATATAATAATTTTGTGCGTGAATTGGGACTCGATATGGATCCACGGGTGATGCCGCCAGAGAGGCTGGCGAAACTTTTGGCGATGCATATTGAGGATATACGATTTGATCCAAGAAAGATCGATGCCAATAGCGCTAGTTTTTGGAGTGACATGGGTACTTTGATGGGTGAATATAAAGTCAGAAATAAACTTTTTAGAGGAAGATTTGCGGCTTTTGTTTTGGAAGATAGAGTCAATGCTGCAGCTAAGAATGGGGACATCTTTTCAGAATATCAGATATATAAGGAAGTGACATTGCATCCTGCGCTTAAACGTGAGGTTGCTCGTATTCCGACTACTCCGAAGCCGGAGACTGTGGGAGACTTACTAACTAGAGGCGCAACCCTACAGGGCGTGATAGAGCGAGGTGTCAATTCTGCTGTTTCTCGACAGGGTGATTTGTTAGTGGTATCTAAGAAGGGTAAAACTATCATGTATAAGGAAGGAGATCTCCCAGGTGATAAAAAACAGCTCAAACCACTTGGTGAGATGGGGTATGAATTGGTTGGTGATCATATAGATTTGGTTAATCCAGGCCCGGAGGAAATCCAGGCTGAAAGAAAGAGATTTGCTTGGGAGGGAAGAGGCCGGGTGGAAGAAGGATTAAAGCTGCTTTTTGTGGGTAAGAGCCCAGGTGATACGGTAGATATAACTTGCCCTGATGGTAATATACGACAACTGACTCTAACAGCGCCTGGGAATATTGAGATTACAGATGGCCCAGAAAGAGTGGCAACTGGGGCAAATATAGATCTTCATACTTATGTGACTACATATGTAGGAGACGCTTCTAATGGGGATGAATATCTTGATAGAGAAGGCCTGGGAAGATATATGGTGCAGAGAGTAGAAGAGAGAGCAGATAATTTGCAGGCAATCCAGGAATTGAATTCAACCTTTAGTGATTTTGATAATCTGGGGTATGTGAGAGAAATGGAAGCAGAAAAGCCGCCAACAGAATTGCATTGGGTAGACCCGACAGCTAAAGATTCTACGGGAAAGGCTATCAGAAGCGAGATAGTTTTTCATACTGATGACCCGGATGAGGTTTATGTCGAAAGAAGAAACTATGATCAGACTGCAAAGACTTGGAAACCGGCGGAAGTTTTGACGGGCAAGGGGAACAGGATGAAGATGAGTGAGTTTCAGGCTCTTCCTCCAGCAGATGATACTGAGTCTATAAGGGTAAGAGCGGTAGCGGCGGGGTATGGAATGTGGACGAGGTTGAGTAAGTCTCAACGAGAGGAATTGGTAAACGCTTTGATGATCGATGGGGTATTGCCTACGAAGGGTGTGAATTTAGAGATAGAACAGCTTTTTCCCTCTGGGCCTGAGGGTGTATCGCTGGGGGTGGATTCAGAAGGAAATTTGGTGATGTATACGAAAGGTGGAGATAAATATTCTTTGGAGGACGTATTGAATGTAGCCCGTAATACCGATGTAGTACCAGCTCCGGCTGACATACCAGATAGTGCTTTGTTCCAGGTAAAAAAGGCTATGGGAGAGTTACTTTTTGAAGCAATACATAGACATCATCAAGTCAAACCGATGAGGCGGGCTAACGAAGCTTATTGGGAAGCGAAACTTAGGCCGTAGCTCCAGCACCTAGTGTACCTTTTACGGGCGTGGATCTGTTGCCTGTAAGAATGTCTACGACTAAACCTCTTTCCGAGCGGGCGGCCTCAAAAATAAATTCTTTATCGGTGATGGTAAATCCTCTTATTTGACTGTTACTGATTTGTCTATTAATATGGCGTGCTAAGAGTTCGGGTAGAAGATTTATAAACTTATACAAATCTCCTTTGAACATTTGAGCTTGAGCTTTTAGTCTGGGATCTTTGATATCCATAGCTACTCCACCAGTTTGCTTGTTGAAAATGGTTAGAGGTATATCACCTCTAGCTTTGTCGTTGATAATGAGAGTAGCGCCGTGAGTTTGAGGATCTACATTAAAATCTCTCACGGTCAGGTCTTTGGGTATATTGTCTACATTGATGGGTATATTCATTTCTTTCATGTCTCTTGCAAGATCAGGATCAGTAAGTAGCCCGGGAATAAGTTCTCTTAGGGCTGCAAGAGTTCCGTTTGAATTAAGTCCTAATCGATCGGTACGTAGTCTATTTAACCGTCCATAAATACTATTGGAGCTTCTTTCTCGGTCTCTTTGTCTGACATGAGTAGGTAAAATTAGTTCTGGATCGAGTTGGGCGCGGATAGTTTGGGCTACTTGAGCTCGTAGGGTAGGATTGCCGGATAAATTTCTGAGTCGATTGAGTTCTCCGGTGAGAGCGTCATTGGGTGTGCCTAAATTGGTAATAGCAGATTGGAGTCTTTCCACAGCTTGTGTAAGTTGTTCTTGAGCTCCTGGTCTGGTGGTGGGTAGGGGATGTTGCTGGCGAATACGGGCAAGAAGATTTGGTATTTGCGCTCTATCATATGTAAGGCTTTGCTGTCTCGCATACTCCTGGAGAGCAGCTTCAAGACGGGTATAGAGGGTAGCATAGCCTGGTTGTATAGTAGCTTGACTAGTATGAAGATCTGTTCCAAATTCTTGTTGGTAAAATTGTTCAAAACCCGGTCGTTTCACTAAATGAGCTACAATCTGATCTGGTGTGTTGAGCGTGACGGGGATTCCGAATTCTTTCATGCCGGCAAGGATTCTAGCATCTCTTAAATTTGTGCCCGATTGAACAAGTCTTCTAAATGCTTCGATTCGTCGATAGCCGCCCACACCTCCACGGATATTGTTTTGCGTGGCAAGTTGGGTCATCTGTGCTGCTCTTTCTCTGAGTTGTCTGTCTAGCTCGTATATATTGCTGATTTGAGGGGGTAAAGAGGGATTTCTTTCGGAAAGAAGACCTTCTGTATGGATGACTCTACCATCGGCAAGTGTATAGTTGGTCCGTCTTAATAGTCCAATGTTGTGGAGTAAAGCCTGGCGTAGATCACGGACTAGGTTGGGGTTGGTCAAAGCTGCTCCTTCTAGGTCAAAGGCCTCACCAGTACCAAGCCCTGCGGGTTCAGCGCGAATAGCAAATTCGTTGGGACTAGTTTCGACCGGGGTGAAGAGTCTTCTTTCTCGTTCTATGACTGCAATATCTTGATCGGATGCACCTTCTCCGAGTCCAACCCGTTCTGCTCTGGCTTTGTGGCGATCTCTAACTGCTTGCTGTGCTGATCTTTCTGTGTCATCTGCTGTAACAACAGCTGCGGGTTCGGCTCGAGGAGTCGGGACAGCTGCGGGACTCTCGGCTGCTGGGGCCGTTTCTTGAGATAAAAGCCTGGCTCTGATTCTTTCGACTTCTTCTCCTTCTTCGGGTGTGAGGCCTGGGGGTAAGTCCATGCCACTATATGAGTCCTGGGCAATGTCAGCGAGGCTTTTGGATGGGGCGTGGGCTTGTAAGAGGGCAAGTTCGATGGTTTTTTCTTTTGCGGCCCGGTTTTCGGGAGTAGTAAGATTTAATTTTGCTACGATACTATCTATGTTGTCTTGGGGTTCAAATCTTGCACCCTGGGCAGTGAGCCATCTAGTAACAGATGCGTGGGATCTTAGTACATCAGCCTCCAAAAGACTACGACGAAGATTAGCAATCTGAGCATTTGTGCTCTCACTTGGTTGTTCTTGGAGAAGATAATCGAGCTGGTTAGCGAGAGAATCGAAGTATGCAGCTGCGTCTGTTACGCCTGTAGGTAAGGCTAAGCGAGCAGGAAGTGCGACAGGGGCAAGCAGACTATGTACGCGATCTTTTAATTCTCGTACTCTTCGTGCTTTTGCCACTTGTGGATCTTCGGCGACGGGTGCAGCCGTGGGTTCGGCAGGAGGTTTGGTAGGTGCGGTTGTGGGCTCAACTGCTGCAACAGGTTCGATTGGCGCAGCAGGTGGAAGTGGAGGGGGTAGAGGTCGATAGGGACGGTCAGGTTCAGCGCGTTCTACAGCTGGTGTGGTAGCGGCGATTGTGGATCCAGGTGCAGGTTCAGGTTCGGGAGTTGGAACGGCAGCTGGTTTAATAGGTGGGGTATCTGTTCCCAGTAGTTGAGGTCTATAGTTCCAGTATTTTCTCACCATCTGTTCAATTTCCTCCTCGGGGTAATTTAATTGAGTAAGTCCTGTTCTAACTGCCTCCAAAACTTGTCTAGTAGTCAGGAGGTAGTCTAACTTTGGGGCAAATCCTTTAAAGATTTTTTCGATATTCCTTGCTATAGTAAGGCCTTGATCTACATCTCCATCTATGACTTCTATTAATTCTTTGGGTTCTTTGATCACTTTCTGGCCCTCTTGCGTTTTGATTTCAACTAGGGGAGCTGCGGCTTCACTTTCTTCTCCCCCACTGGTCTGGCTTTCTTGTTCCCAGGCTTCCCAGGCATTGTCAAATCGTTCTTGTGTTGCTGTATCAAGCTTGCTCCCTGGTGGTAAACCTCTACGAATTTTTCCTAATAATAATTGTTCAGCATCAGTTTTAGAAATTCCAGGTTGCAATGCATCTCCTAGCATTTCTTTTAGTAATTTAAGATCGGGATCTTCTGGTGCGCTTCTTGCGGTTCCAACATCGGATGGTGGAGATGATGGTTCGGATCGAGGTGTAAGGCTTGCGCCGGCGGCTCTTGCCATAGCATCGGGTGCAGGTCTATTTAATTGTAAACCTTCTGACGATAGCGCACCTGTTTCTTGTGCTCCTGGTTGTGGTGTATCTGGTCCGGGCATAATTTGATGGTAAAGGATTTAGTTGTTGTCTGTCAAATTCCGCTTTACTTGAGGAGTTTCTTGCCCAGTTTTATTATTAATACTAAAGATATTTCTTCGCTAGTTTTATGCTCAGATCAGTAAAAAATTTCTCTACATCGCTCCAGTTGGTTAGTTTGAGCATTTTAGGCATTTCAGTAATATGGGCATCAGTAAAATAGGAGAGACTAGTAATGATACTATAAATATTATTGGAAAGGGCTTGATACTTTTTATCGTAAAATTTAAGACAGTCCTCCATAGAGGCTACCTGCTTTAATATAAAATAAAGATCAACGAAATCTTTTTTGGTGCCTCTATCCATAATGGCTGCTAGTTTCATAGCAGCTATATCACGAGGGTCTGCAAGAAGAATATCCGAAAAATGGTTGGTAGGAAATAATAGAGGATATACATATCGAAAAAGGCTAAAGCGTGTTTTTTCAAAACTGCCCAATAATGTATCTTTTATTATCGTATCGGCCTCAAATTTTCCAATTTTTGCAAGATCTAAAGCAATTTTTTCAGAATTAAAACTTTTGGGGGTGAAAAAATCAAAATCTACAGAAATGCGGTGACCAAAATGTAGTGCTAAGGCAGAGCCGCGAGCTAGATATGTATCTGGTGGTAAGCAAGTGTTTTGACCTAATAGGACCAATGCATGCTGCGCCTCTTTAGGTAAGGTGTCTGTAAACATAATATTTTATCCTTTGGAATACCAAGAAATAGGCCCCAGAAATTGGCTATTTTAGGACTAAAGCCTCGGAGTGAGGTAAGGGCTTTTTTGATAAGGTTGTTGGGATATTGATCTCTAATCCAACGAATAGCAGCATCATCACCTTTATCTAGGAGTCTATTTATGATAAATAGTGAATTTTTGGAGGTATCAAGAGTTGTGACATCGATGTCCCAAAAATATTTGTAAAATTGCTCGGGAAGTTGTTTTTTTGGCATGATAGTCATAGTATACTTCAAATCATTGATAGATTCCATCATGTGAAACAAGATATTACTTAAGCAATTTTTTGCCCATTCTTTTGGCTTCTTTTTGGAAATAATCGATCATATCTTCAAAAGAGAATGGGATGAGCATTTTGGGATAAATGCGGGGAAGGTCAGCTGCGCGGAGCAATTGACTACTGAGATAAAATCTATCCACTTTGGCACCAAATTTATCTTCAGTTCTACTAATTAATTGTTCTATAGAAAATTCATCCCGATTTAAAATATGATACAAATCAATAAAATCGCGCGTTTTGAATCGACCGATGATGGTATAGAGTTTATTAATAGCTATATCGTAGAAACTATCAATAGATAAATCGCCAAAAGAGGTGGTACTTTTTTCTACTTGGGGGAATTCATACTCGTTGAAATCCACTTTGAGGGTTTCTCCATGGTCAAAAGATACTTTGTAGGTATAAAGACCCATGATGTGATCTTTTTTTATGTCTTTTATATTTAATTTGTCTGTGATTTTATCCAAAAAATTGTCGATATAGCGGTCGTTAACTTGGCTATAAGAAAAAAGATCAATATCTTCTGAAAGTCTATGTTTGAGATAGAACTCCGAAAGAGCCGTACCTCCGGTAAGATAAAACCAACGGGTTATTTCGTTTTCCTTGGAGGCCAATTCCAGAAAGTGATATTGGGTGGGAGTGAGTATAGTTTGTCCCATAATATAAACTCGACCAGACGGGCTTTGTAAGGATCTATATTTTCTTTTATCTTCGGCCAGGCTGCTTTGAGCTCTTCCACATCTAATTCACCTTTTTCAAAACCATAGTTGATAAGCTGTTCTAGTCTCCATAACCGATAGCCTTCGGGATCTTCCTTTTTAGACCTTTCCTCATCGACATTCCAGTTAAACATTGCTCATTGATTTTAACATAATGGGCGCTTTTTGGAAAGGAACTTGAGTTTCCTCTTGACAACGCCAATAATTTATTGCAACAATGGAGATACTAACAAACTATGTCAGACGTAACAGCACAAGAACAACCCAAGGGTGGTGCCCCAGCCAAGGATCAAAATGCTGATCAGCAAGCTAAGGTCAATCAAGAACTACAGAGAAGAGAAGCCGAAAGGAAAGCGATTGATGCTCAACAAGCAGCGGTGAGTCAGACTATCCGACCCCCAGATGTCTTACCCCCCCTAGAAGTAAGTCGTATACCTCTGACAAAACTTGGAGAGGGAATGTTGGATATGCAATCCCGACACCTGTTGACACAAGCTCAGGAGCGGATGATGGGTAGTGCTAAGGAACTACGAGAAGGATCGTGGGCGCGAAAAGCATTTTTACGGATTCCCCTACTCGGTGCATTGGTGCCAGATGTAGGTAATGTAGCTAGTGTCGTGGGTAGACTGGTTGCTCCAGCAACATTAACTATGAAAAGTGCAGTAGATCTGACAGGGGCGACTTTGCCAGCTGCTGGGATAGCAGCTGTAGTAGGTGGAGCGACACGTTTTGCGATAGATGGAGTGCGCCAGACTATAGGGGGAGAAAAGGCGGTACATCTTTTTGGCCGGGAATTGGTAAATAGAGGTAGCGGTAATCGCAAGAATTTGGATAGTGATTGGACATTTAATACGATATTTGCTAATAAAGGTGAGATCTCTCAACTATCAGGTTTGATACAGGATTTTGAGCAGGGTATGTCTGCTAAAGTACTCAAAGAAAGATTGGGTTATGCGCAAGCAAAAAAGCTCGTCCAGATAGGTTTTGCCCAGAATGTGGATGCGCATACTCTGGATACGATAATACCCAAAGAAAAACAATCCAAATTGCATCTAGAAGAGATAGATCATCTGAAAAAAGTAGCGGTAGGTTATCAGGTGTCCAACAAAATGTTTGAAGAAGGCTTTGATGACAATGAAAAATATGATTTCCTCAAAGATTTACCGGGATATTTCCAAAAAAGAGAATGGGTAAATAAGGGCAAAGCGATGCTCAAAAGAAGCTTGGTAACAGGATTTAAGACAGGCTTGGTGGGTGCAGGATCGGTGATACTCAAAGGATTGCACACTGCGGGTCTTCTTAAAGATTGGGTGGGTAATTTGTATGGTCATGCTAGGGCTGGAGTAGAATCGATAGGAAATATGGGTTTGGATTGGATAAAATCTGCAGCTCCGGGAGCAGCTAATGTGCTTACTGATTTGAGCAAAGGGGCTCAGGCTACAGTAACAGGTTTGAGTGAGGCAGCTTCTCAGTTTACGGCGGCTATTACTCCTCCACCCGCAGTATCGGATGTTAGCTTGGGTATAAATAGTCTTCCACCTTATATGAGAATTCCGGAACTGGCAAATGTTACTCCACCCTATATGAGAGTTAGATGATTGATTTGAAAGGACTAAAATTATGGCAATAGTTGATTTGGCTAAATACGATTTATTAGACTTACTAATAAGTTCTATCTATAGTGATGATAAAAAGGGTGAGTGGATGTATGACTATATGCAGGCATTTTCGGTCTATCTATCGGAGCAAGTTGGTGATAGGTTGACGGAAGCTGATAACGAAGAGATGAAGAAGTTGCTTATGGATCCAGAAGTATCGCCTGAGAAGATAGAGGATTTTTATAGAGCGAGAATAAGCAATTATGATAGTTATCTGCTGGCGGCGACATTGGTTTTCAAGAAAACATATATAGTGAATTATTATAAGAATATGGCTTTGGCTACGAAGGTTCAACAAGATCCAAGCGCTGTTCTTTGGGAAAAACTAGTCAAAGAAGCAGAAGCAGATAATTGGGATGAAGTAGCCAAACTTTGTGAACAAATGGATCGGGAGTATATGACTCCCTCGGCTAAGGCACAGACAAATCTATAAACCACTCCCCTACTCGTTTAGTATTGCTATAAAATTTTAAAATCCAGGCATCAAATAACAAGGTATTGAGTTGGACTAGTTGGTGTGGTAATCTTATTATATGCGGAAGATAAAAGGTATCGAAATCAAAAAGGGAGTAGCATTTGGGAAGCCGGTAATTGCTGGTACTAGAATATCTGTAGAGTTTATACTTGATCTGTTAGCAAGTGGATGGAAAATTAATAAGATTTTGAAGCATTACCCTCATCTTAGAAAATCTGATATCCAAGCAGCTCTTACCTACTCTCGAGACTTAATAAAAGAGTGGAAAGGGTATCCCCTGACTAATAGATGAATGTTATTCTCGATGAGAATGTGTCCAATGAGATAAAAAGGATATTACGTTCTACAGACTTTGATGTTTTAGATCTTAAGGAAAAGTCCCTTCGCCAACTTCCAGATAAAGAAATTCTAGATTTAGCAATAAAAGAAGATAGAATCATTATCACTCATGACAGAGATTATTTGGTTTTTATGCTAGATGTGGATTGTAAAGCGAAAATTATACTTATTTATTTGCATCCGCATACGGAAGAAAGAGTCATAGCAATTGGTAAATTTCTCACAACTTCTAATATATTCGAAAAACTTACAAAATCAGCAATTATTGACTTTCGAGGTGCTGAAATAAGTTATTCTCTAATCTGATTTGCCAAGGAAGAAATAGTGAAGCAAATTTTATCCTTTTAATATCTTCCTACCCCTCTTAAACCGCAGAAATCATAAAAAAAGTTCGTGTTACAATATTTTGGTGAAGGCCTCATATAAAATTGCCTCGAATACAATTTATCAAATAATTGGAAAAATAGTCAATGCAGCTATCACTTTCTTCATCACGCTCATTCTGGCGAGAAGTTTCGGGATAAGGCAATTTGGGCAATATATACAGATAACTAGTTATGTGGCGATATTTTATCTGTTGGTTGATTTTGGTTTTAATGCAATATTTTTACAAAAGATACAAAAACAGCCAACTAAAGAGAATTTTTATTTCCAAAATCTGTTGTCCCTCAGAGTCTTTTTTGCCCTTTTCTTGACATTGGTGGCTGTTCTTCTGGCAGTAATTTTACCCTACAATCCCCTATCGGGTCAGGGATTTTCTAACATTGTAAAAGTAGGAATATTTATCGTGTCGATAACGATATTGATGCAGGCTGTGTTTGTAAGTTGTAACCTGATTTTTCAAAGAAATCTAAGATATGACAAGTCGGTTTGGGCGACAATCGGAGGTAATGCAATATCTTTGGCGGTATTAGTGTTATTAATCAGGTTGGGTACTGCCCTACTTTGGACGATGTTTAGTTTGGTAATTGGTTATATAGTGACTGCCTTTTTGGCGCTCAGGGGTGTAGAAATTTTTAGGCGAATAAAATATGAGACCGAAATTGATTTTAGTCTGTGGAAAAGGATGATTGTGGAAACATTGCCTCTAGGGATTATTTTCCTATTTAACCTGATATATTTTCGGGTGGATGCATTGATACTGAGTCTTTTTAGGACGACTGAAGAAGTGGGTATATATGGCTTGGCATATAAAATCTTTGAGACTCCCCTAGTCTTACCGATATTTTTGATGAATGCTGTATACCCGATTATGTTAAGTTCAAAGTTCAAAGTTTCCCGTCAAAGCGGGATCCACGATGTTGCAATTTCTCATTCTTCGAAAGCATCATCGGGACAAAGTTCAAATTTACGAATAGTAAGAAAATCTTTTTTTGTATTATCTTTTTTATCTTTTATTTTTATTATTTTATTTTTCTTTTTATCTCCCCTACTTTCTTATATAAAACCAGAATTTGAACAATCTATTTTACCTCTGAGGATTCTGAGTCTCTCTTTCCCTTTTTTCTTTCTTACTCCCGTATTTATGTGGTTTCTGATAGCTTGCGGTAAACAAAAGTTGTTAGCAATAGTATATGGGGCTTCACTGGCGCTAAATATTTTGTTAAACTTAGTATTTATACCCAAATATGGATATATAGCTTCGGCTGTAATTACGGGAATTGGGGAGGGAGTCCTGTTTATAATATTGATACTGTCAACCTGGAACTATTACAAAGATATTGAGTTGGACTAGTTGGTGTGGTAATCTTATAATATGAGAATTCATCACTATACTGCGATTTTTCAGAAGGAGCCAGAAGGCGGATACACTGTTGTTGTACCAGCGCTAGCGGGGTGCGTGACATATGGCGAGACTATAGAGAAGGCGCAAATTGCAGCAAGAGAAGCAATAGAGTCTTATATAGGCAGCCTAGTAAAAGATGGAGAAAAAATACCTCCCGATATAAATTTTGTTTCTACAATTGATATTCAGGCTATTTCTTCCTCTTATGCCTAAACTGCCAGTTTTAAAGCCTCGGGAAGTTGTAAAGAAATTGAAAAGATTGGACTTCATTGAGCATCATCAAGTTGGTAGTCATCTCACGATGAAGAATGTGGAAACTAATCGTCGTGCTGTCGTCCCAATGCATCTTAAAGATATTAAGAAAGGTACGTTATCTGCAATACTTAGAGAAGCAAATATTTCCAAGGAAGAGTTTCAAAATGCTTAAGCTATGATATTAAACATTTATACTGATGGAGGGGCAAGGGGAAATCCAGGGCCAGCGGCGATAGGTGTGGTGGTGATGGATGAGAATGGGAAAAAGATAAAAGAGATGGGGAAAAAGATAGGGGAGACGACTAATAATGTGGCAGAGTATATGGCCCTGATTGAGGCACTTATGTGGGTTAATAATAACCCAATAAGTACCAATAACCCAATAACCCAATCAACAAGTAAACCAAAGATAATTTTTTACTTAGATTCAACTCTGGTAGTAAATCAATTGAATGGGATGTTTAAAGTGAAAAATGGTAATTTGAGAGATCTGATCGTGAAAATAAGGCAGCTAGAGCAGAGCGTTGGAGGTAATATAATTTATACATATATCCCGCGGGAAAAGAACTGGCATGCCGATAAATTGGTAAATCAAGCATTGGATGATATTTAATTATGAATTATAAATTCTAAATGCTAAATCAATTATGAATTTAAAAATTTATTAATTTAGAAATTGATTTATAATTTGTAATTTAGACTTTATAATTTAATGTATACCCCTCATACTCTCCCCTCGTAAAGACTTTAAGATGCATACCAGTCGTTCTTAATTTTTTTCTTATAAACTATACCCTATTACTAATTTTTGTGCCTATTGGTAATTACATTTTTTCAAGCATCCAACATTAATTTTAATTTCCCTAGCTAGGCGTAATTACGTATTTTGCCGACGTCTCCTTCGGCAATAAAATTTTTCATGGGTTATTTTCACAAGACTTTTAGATTCGGATTATTTATTTACCGCAGCAATTTAACTAAAGATTTAGTAAAATTAGAAATATGAAGTCGAGTCGAAAAATAATATTTTCACAGGAAGAAAATCAGCGTGTAAAGGTAGGAATTATCGGTGAGGGAAGAATTGCCGAATCACTCAAAGAAAAATTGATTGGCCAAAATTGTCAGGTCATCAGCACTGCCCTTTTTTCGGGAGAACTTTCTAACTGCAGTTATATATTTCAGCTGGATGATTTTGCCTCTATCCCCAAAATAAACAAACTAGCTGTCCAAAAGAATATTAAATTGTTGGTCGTTTTGCCAGAGGCAGGAGTTGATTTGGAAGAATTAAAAAAATCAGAATTGGCAAAAATTTTGATCATAGGAGAAGAAAGGCGGTGGGAGGGGGAGAAGTTGATAGGAACGATACTTTGGGCGATGTTTAGTAAGAGTGCGGGAAAACTGATAAATTTTTCGAGACAGAAAGTTGAGGTTAAAACTAGGGTGAAACCAAAAAGGAAAATATCTTTTAAATTTAGAATACCTTCCCAGACTAAATACCTAGTCATAGGGCTACTAATTTTATCACCGGCTATATTGACTATTTTAAATTTGTGGCAAGCGGGGCTAAATCTCAAAAATTTTGAAAAGTATATGGTGGGTGGCCGGTGGAATGAGGCAAAGGAGGTCATAGGGGGTGCAAGAAGAAATATGAGGTTAAATGATATGGTATTTAGTTTGGTTGCCGGAGTGACGCCTTTTGGCGGAGGGATGATAAATAGCTGGGAAAGTTTGGGAGTAGTAATGGAAAAAAGTATTTCTGTAGGAGAGGGCATATTGGAGGCCAAGGAGATAGTGAGTAGAGAAAAAGAAATGTTTGGCTCAGGGGACGCGGCGATGGATCCGGCGGCGATAGAGCGGTTAAATAGAATATTGAGTCAGATAAATGGAGATACGGCGAGTATAGAAAGAGAGATTCCCAAAGTAGAGATACCTTTTTTTCCCAAGGAGGAGATGTTGGAAAAAATCAGGAGTAATAAAGAAAAATTAGAGCTGGTAAATAATTTATTGCCAATAGTATCCAGGGTGATAAAAGATGAGAAGGCTTACAAACTACTAGTACTTTTCCAAAACAATACTGAGCTTAGGCCTACGGGGGGTTTTATTGGCTCCTATGGACTGGTGAACATAAAAGAGGGTAGAATTGCCTCTTTTAAGATATATGACGTTTATGGGGCAGATGGGCAGCTTAGGGCTCATGTAGATCCGCCACTGGCAATCAGAGAATATATGTCTCAACCTAATTGGTTTCTGCGGGATAGTAACTTTGATCCGGATTTTTCGGTATCAGGGCAGCAAGCGGAATGGTTTTTGGAAAAAGAAACAGGCGAGAGAGTGGATGGGGTGATAGGAGTAAATTTGACACTGCTACGAGAGATACTCAGATCTTTGGGTCCTATTTATCTGCCTGATTATAAAGAAAATATAACGGCGGATAATTTATTCATAAAAGCTACTGTTTATGTCCAAAAGGGATTTTTTCCGGGATCGAGCGCCAAGGGAGATTTCTTGGGAAGTTTGGCCAATGCGCTATATTTTTCGCTCGGCAGCCTGAATTTTAATCAGTGGTATGGTTTGGGTGGAGCTATAGGAGCGGGGCTCGAGGAAAAAAATATACTATTGTTTTTTCATGATGAAGAACTCCAGGCGATGGTAGAAGAGAGGGGATGGGGCGGGAGGATGTTAGATATAAATTGTCCGATAGAGAATTGTTTTGCTGATTATATTGCTATAAATGAGGCCAACTTGGGAGTGAATAAGGCCAATATGTATATAGTCAGGAAGGTAGAGGTGGTGAAAAATTTTGCTGCTGGGGGAGGGATAGATTCGATTATTAGTATAAATTATAGAAATGATAGCCCGATGGAGGTTTTTCCAGCGGGTACATATAAGAATTATTTACGTTTCTTTTTGCCAAGAGAAGCAGTGGTGTCAAGTATAAAATATGATGGAAGGGAAATAGAAAGAATAGACAGAAATGACTATGGAAAGGATAAAACTGAAGTAGGTGTATGGGTAGAAATACCTCCACTGGCGTCTAAGCAAGTAGTTATCGAGTATACTTTGCCTGCTATTACTGGAAATAAATTTAGTTATCAACTTTTTTATCAAAAACAAGCTGGTGAGAGGGATACAGAAACTGATTTGCAATTTGGATTTCCGACTAACTGGAAAGTCAGATCAAGAAATTTTTCGGCAAAAAGGGAAGGAGACGGTTATAAGTACAACACCGATGCGCTGGTGGATAGAGTGTTTATATGGGACGTTGATAATTGACAATTTTTCCTAAGGAGGATAAAATGTGGCGTTACTCATATGGATAAGATAACACTTTCAGCGCAAAAGAGATCGGTTGTAGGCAAAAAAGTTAGGCGGTTACGCAAGGAAGGTATGCTTCCGGCTAATGTTTATGGCAAAAAAGTGAAATCAGCCGCGGTTACTGTGTCATTGGCTGATTTTGATAAGGTATATAAAAAAGCCGGTGAGACGGGGCTAATTGAGCTAAAGGTTGGGGGGGAAATTAGGCCGGTATTGATACACAACATACAATTGGATCCGGTGAAGATGAGTCCGATGCATGCTGATTTTTATCAGGTGGATTTGAAAGAGAAAGTAGCGGCAAATGTTTCGATAGAATTAGTGGGTGAGGCACCGGCGGTGGCGGCAAAAACTGGAGTACTACTGACTCTTTTGGATGAGATAGAAGTAGAAGCGCTACCTAGGGACTTGCCGGAAAAAATAATAGTAAAAGTAGACCATCTTTCTGTAGTAGATCAAGTAGTAAAAGTATCTGACTTGATGGTGGATAAAGCGGTCAAAATACTAACACCTTTAGATCGGGAAGTGGTAAAAGTAGCTCCGCTGGTTTCCAAAGAAGCGGAAAAAATGGCAGCCGAGGAAGAAGCAGCCAAAGCGGCAGCAGCTGCGGAGGCCGCGGCAGCAGCTGGTCCTGCTGAGGGTGGAGCACCTGCGCCAGCTCCAGCAACGGAAGAAAAGAAGCCTGCGCCTGCGGCAGGCCCGCCTGCCGGACGGGCAGGTAAAGAAGAAAAGGAACCCCCCAAAGCTCCTCCGGCAAAATAAATTATTCTAAGGAAGCTTTCAATTTTAGGCCAATTTCATTTTCGGGATCTAGACTGAGAAGTTTATCGATATAGTTTTGGGCATGGTCATTTTCACCCACACTCAAATAACTTTGGGCGAGCTTGATATAAGAATACTTGTAGTCAGGAAAGCTCCTATTGATGGTTTGCCATAATTTGATTTCTTCGGCCACGTTTTGGGGAAGAAGATTTTTTTTTACTTCCTCTAGAGGGGAGCTTGTTAGGCCTAAGACTTGGGGAGAATGGCCAAGAAGATTTAGGGAGGCAAAGGTAACTACGATTAGCCATAAAAACAATGCGGCAATTCTACGGGAATAATGCGGGAATAATTTCGGTAATTTTAAATTTAGTTTTAATTTGGGTAGAATCATAGAAGTAATACCATTATACTAATGGTGAGGGAAGAGTACAATTGTATATTATTATGCTCGCATATAAAATTTTCTTGAAACGCTTAACCTCGTATAAGAAATTTTTTTGTTCGTAAGACTCTAAGATCATAAAGTGTGTTGTTATTCAGTCGATAACTATATAAAATTATTAAGTCTTTTATGTTTATTGATATAAGCATTCCTTATGCGATCTGCAAAAATTTCTTAGTACTTCGGTTTATTGCTTATGAAAATTTTATAGTGACCAATTATTAATATTAAATTTTAAATAATATGAATAATAAATATAGTATTGCTAAAATTCTTTCTATTTTTAATGAAAATTACCCTAATGCCAAG
>JACQJU010000130.1 GCA_016204905.1 Candidatus Gottesmanbacteria bacterium
AAAAATAAAAGAGTTGGTCCAATACTTCAGGGTAAATTTAAAGCTGTAAGGATAGAGGATGACGAACAATTACTTCATGTTACCCGATATATTCACCTGAATCCTTATACATCTTATCTGGTAAAGGATATAACTGGATTAATCGCATACCCTTATTCGTCTCTACCTGAATACCTAAAATTAAGTCATGTAAATTTAGTTGATAAAAAACCAATTCTGAGCCATTTTAAAACAATTAAGTCATTTAAAGAATTTACATTTAATCAAGCTGACTATCAAAAAAAATTGAATGATATCAAACATTTGGTTCTTGAAGAGTGATAAAACTGCTAAAATACCAGATGTGTCTTATCTGGTACACCTCTAAGGTGTATTATTTTACCACAACACTTTTGGCCAGGTTGCGGGGTTTATCGGGGTCAAAACCTTTTTCGATGGCCAAATAATAAGCTAGAAGCTGAGCGGCTACTGTTTCTGGTATGATTGTTGCCTCTCTGGCATCGTCTACTCTGATAAAGTAATCAAATATTTCGTGAGGTTGGAAAGAGATACCTATTATATCAGCACCTCTAGCAGACATCTCCATAGCTCCGGCTAGATTGGCCCCGTGGGTCTCATCATCTGGAAGAAAGGCTATGCAAGGAGTACCTTTTTCAACAAGAGCAATAGGGCCATGTTTTAGTTCTCCTGAAGCCATACCTTCGGCATGAATATAGGAAACTTCTTTGATTTTAAGTGCAGCCTCTAGGGCAATAGGATAGGCCAGACCTCTACCTATAACATAAATATGTTTTTTGTTGACTAATTTTTGTGCAATCTGTTTTATGTTTGAAATTTCATTTTGTAAAAGGCGATTGGTAGAGGAAAGCGCTTTCTGTAAGACTCTTTTACCCTTTTCTTTTTGGCTACTTAATATATAACTTAATAAAATTAAATAAGCTAGTTTGGCCGTAAATGCTTTGGTAGAAGCTACGGCTTTTTCAGCACCGGCCATAAGGAGAATTTTGTAATCAGCCATGCGATATAATGTAGAACCTAATACATTTACGAGGGCATAGACTAGGGCGCCTTTTTCTTTGGCTTTTTTGATGGCATCTATGACATCTATAGTTTCTCCTGATTGGGATAGAGCTATAACCAAACTGCCTTTTTTTAGAAAATCTAGTTGATAGCCAAATTCGCTGCCTACGGCATAATTAACATGACGGCGGGCTATTTTGGAAAATAAATATGTACCAGCAAGAGCAGCGTAGGCTGCTGTTCCACAGGCGACTAGATAGGTTCCATAGGATTTCAGAATAGTTTCTGCTAGGTCTTCTATGCTGGGAATTGATTGGTTGACAATAGTTTCTATAATAGTGGGTTGTTCATGGATTTCTTTGAGCATGAAATGGGGATATTTTCCTTTATCATTCGAAGCAAATTTCCAATCGACTTTTTGCCAATGAAGATTCTTTTCTTGACCGGTTTTTTGATCAAATGCTCTGATAGAATCTTGGGTGATTTCTAGAAGCTCTCCATCCTCAACGAAGTGAAAAGTATCGGTATAGTTGATGAGAGCAGGCGCATCTGAAGCGATAAGATTTTCTTTTCCTTTTCCTCTTCCTACAACCAAGGGAGAACCAGTCTTGGCGGCTACAAAGGTCTTTGAAGCTGCATCCATAACAATAATGGCATTTAATCCTGCGAATTCATTGAAAGCACTACGTACCGCTTCTCGGAAAGGATTGCCCGCTTTTATATTTTTTTCTATGAGATGTATAGCTACTTCTGTGTCTGTTTCTGATAAAAATTTATGTCCGGCTTTTTTGAGATTAACTTTAATTTTATCATAATTTTCGATGATACCATTGTGGATAATAGCAAGTTTCTGTGTACAGTCTAAATGAGGATGAGCGTTTTGGTCTGTTACCTCCCCATGTGTGGCCCATCTGGTGTGTCCAAGAGCAATAGTGGTGGCTTTAAAAGATATATCTCCATCTGGTATTCTGCCTGCTTTTTTTGTCACACTTATAACTCCATCAACAAGCTGGGCAATACCCCAGGAATCATAGCCTCTGTATTCGAGTATACGTAAACCCTCTAATACAAGGTCAGAAGCATTATTTTTTGTACCTACATAGCCGAAGATTCCACACATATTATATTTTCAAAACAGATTTTATTTTTTCTCTCGAAGACTTGGTAACATGTTGGGTATTATCCTTGATGATATAATCTTGTTTTACAAAAATTGCTTTATGATCAGGAAGGTCTTTGTCGAGTACTACGCCAGAGCCTATAAACGATTCACTCCCTATTTTGACTCCAGGCATGATAGCACTATTTACTCCTATGCGGACATTTTTTCCCACAACTGCGCCTAATTTGGTCCTATTGGTGTCTAATTTGCTATTTGCTATAGTGGTGGAAATTGTTTTTTCGTCGAGGCGGAAATTAGCTAATATTGCGCCCGCTCCTAAACCGACATTGTCACCTATGATGCTATCTCCAATGTAATTGGTATGAAACCAACTATTGTTACCTACATAACTTCTTGTGATTTCGGTAGTAAAACCTAAGACGCAATTGTCCCCTATCATAGATTCTCTCACTACTACATTATTGCCTACGAGAGTATTTTTACCTATATAGGTGGGGCCAATTATTTTAGAATTTTCGAGAACTTGGACGCCCTCGCCTAAATATACATCCCCTTTAAAAATTGCAGATTTAGCAATTTTTGTGTTGGCGACTTTTTGACCTTTCAATTTAGAAAGGAAAAAAGAAGAAACAGAAAGTAAGTGGTGAGGATATTGGAGAAATCCCCAATAGCCATTGTATTTTAGAACATAAAATTTAATCCCGGAATTTATCATATTGTTTAGTGC
>JACQJU010000109.1 GCA_016204905.1 Candidatus Gottesmanbacteria bacterium
ATACAAACATGAGGAAGTAAATAACAATCCTGTTACTAATGTTGGATCTATTAAGGTATCTCAAAAAAGACCTGAGTATTTATCTCCAGAGCAATACACAAATTTTCTTAAAACAATAGAAAAAGAATCTACCCCCTATTACAAGAAAAGAGATTTGATGCTTGTAAAGATACTGATAATGACGGGTTTGCGGAGAGCAGAAGTTGTCGGGCTTAATGTAGGAGATGTAGATTTATCAAAACTCCGCTTCAGTGTTAAGAGAAAGGGTGGTCGTGAAGAATATGTAATTGTTCATAACAAGTTGGTAGAAGACCTTAGTAACTATCTAAAAATAATAAATCGGAAGAGTGACGAACCTCTATTTATGAGCAAAAGAGGAAAAAGACTTTCAGCTTCATCTGTTTGGCATCTAATAAAGGTTTACTCTAAAAAAAGCGGACTAAATGGAAATGTAACCGTCCACAGCCTAAGGCATACATTTGCAACCGCTTTACTTTCTCAAAATGTACAGCTTCCTTATATTCAACAGCTAATGGGACACAGATCCGCACAAACAACAATGCGGTATTTGCATATTCAAGATAACGAGTTATCTGAAGCATTTAATAGAGTAACTTTCGAGGAAAGGGGGTGAAAATTATGATTAAGAAAATATTGATAGGGTTAGGAATACTGTTTGTTGTAATTATCATTATTGGAATGGCTTCCGGCGGTTCCAAATCAGAGCCTAAAAAAGTAGGAGAAAACAGCAATAACTCTAAAATGCAAGAACAGCAAGCCGTCTATAAAGTAGGCGATAAAATTGAATTGGGCAACGTTATTATTACAGTTAATTCTGTAGAAACGTCAACAAGCGGACAATACACACAGCCAAGTGAAGGCAATCTGTGGATTGACCTTAACATGACTATTGAGAACACTGGCTCAAAGCAAGAATTTATTACTACACTTGGTCAAATGTTTGTACTTGATGATAAGAACAATCAATTCCAAGTCGCGGTTACAGGCAAAAGACTTGCTAACCCTGGTAGTCAGGGATTAGACGGTGCAATCGTCGCAGGGGCAAAAAAGACTGATTGGGTAGGTTTTGAAGTACCTAAAACCGCAACTGGCTTAAAGCTCCAATACAATGCGAGCTTCTTTAACAACAAGAACATTCTTGTTGATTTAGGGAAATAGTTGTCTTTTTTGACACTGGACAGACATATTTCTGTCCAGACCAAAGAAGATAAGCAATAAAAAAGACTACTGCTGAAAAATATTAGAATTTCTAATATTTGTGTCGGGAAACACAGAACAGTAGTCCTTTTTCGTAAGACACGAAGTCTTTACTATGAACATTGTACAACAAAATCACGTTCAACAATATGCACCACAATTTGCTCAGTTACGAGCAGTCATTTACCCTCGTGTCAGCAAGGATGAACAAAACGCACCCGGAAAAGCCTCTAATGAAACACAGACTAAAGAAATGACGGAAGAAGCCATTAAGAGAGGTTGGAAAATTGTCCACACAGCGAATGAAGATTGTGAAGGATGGGTGGAATTTAGAAAAAGACCTGACGGAGGCACAATAATGGAAATGGCTGATAATGATAAGTTTGATATTTTGATGCTTTGGGACAATGATAGGCTGGGAAGAGATGTAGATGGAATAGTTGCAAAGATAGCGAGACGAGATTTCAGAAGACGCGGCATTCAAACATTCTCACTTCATCAGCCCGGTGAAATTAAACCAAGAGAACTTTATGAACCATACAGTGAAGATTCAAGTTTATGGGTAGAAAATGCCTCTGACACTGCCTCAAGCCTTTATATTAGGCAATTTAAAAGAAGACATGATATGGGAATGAGAAAAAGGATTGAAAATGGCAAAATAACTGGTACTCCTCCTATCGGCTATAAGGTTATCGTGATTAATGATCCGCCAAAAAGTACTATTTGGCGACAGAAAAGAGTTGAAGATGAAGAATATTCTCCAATTATCAGACAAATATTTGATGATTATGAAAAAGGATTGAGCTTCGTTGATATTGTTAAAAAGCTCAATATAAAAGGAGTTAAAACTCCATCAAGGTACGCAAAAGACGGAAAAGTTCTGATAAATGGCGATAGATTATGGACTGCAACAACCATTAAAGGAATAATTAATAATCCTACCTATTACGGAGCCTCTGTATATTACAAAGATAAATCTGTTTCTATTTGGGATGAAACAAGCAGTGAATATGTCACTGTTAGAAGACATCAGCCTATGGATAAATGGTTAGTTGTAGATAACGCTGAACATCCCGCTCTTATCAAAAAAGAACAATGGCTTAGGTGTCAGGAAATTAAAAAATCTAAAGCTAATTATGGAAGAACGTACGGGGAGAGTTATTTGTTAAGTGGTCTTTGTCGGTGCGGTCATTGTAGATATGGAATGCACCGCTCTGGTGGTTGGGGAGGCGGTTACGTTGAGTGTGATCGACATCTCAAAACAGGAAAGACACAGTGTCAAACCAACTCGCACAGAATACTCCACTTGGAAAAATACGTTATGGATTATATTTCAGACATGAGTAAAAATCCTAACGTATTGCCTCTTCTGAAGATAAAGAAAGTTAAAAAAGAACAAAGGAATCTGGATAAGGAGTTAATAGCTCTTGAGCTAAAACTAAAAACAAGCGAGAGAATAAAGGAAAAGATACATGAGTTTATGGAAAATGGGACATATAGCCCAGAGGTGGGTACAGAACGGCTTGAAAAACAAAAAACTCAATATGCCTCTCTTTTAGCGAGAATTAAAGAAGTTAAAGACGAAGCACTACAATTATTAAAACAGCAAAGAGTTAATGAAACAGCAATTCAAGTCCTTCAAAATTTTGAGGAACGATTCAAAAAGTTACCCTTAAAACATCAAAAAGTTATGTTGAGAAGTTTGGTTAAAGAGATACTCCTTTATACCGACAAGGAGACAAAGGAAAGACACATCGAGATTGTTTTCAATCTTGATTAAATTATATGGACACTGACGCTATTACTAAGCATCAACAGTTAATGACGGAAAAGCTCAAAACGAATCCTAACGGATTTCAGGTCGATGAAGATTATATTTGTGTGGTATGCCAAAAGATAATCAGGAATAATGATGGCTGGTATGACAATCTTGGACCGAAATGCAGACTATGCCAAAAAGCTGTTAATGAAGGAATTATTCCTGAACTTATTTGTTTAAAGCGTAATTCGTGGCTAGCCATGTGGGAAGTAAGTCCGCTGGGAATTCATCCTATGG
>JACQJU010000110.1 GCA_016204905.1 Candidatus Gottesmanbacteria bacterium
TAATAAAACAAAACATCTCATCTATTAAGGTAAATTACTCATCTTACGTTTTGGATATTAATGACGGTCATATCGTTGCAGGAGCTCAAAGTGCAAAGGCAGATTTTTTACTAACATACAATCTGAAACATTACCAAGCAGTAAAATTAAAGGATGATTTTCATATATACGTATTCACACCAGCACTATTTCTCCAATATCTCAGAAGTCAAGAAGTTTGAAAAGGTAAATTCTGTCCAAACACAATTATGTGCTATTGCATAATATTGTGATTGTAAACAAATGTGGGCAAATTTTTTGGTTTTGAGCATGTTTGTATTAAGTTTTGGATTTTGATACAATCCGGAATATGCAAGCGGAGAGTGGACCAGCATATTTTATACGGCCAGAGATTCCTCAAGATATAATCCCTAATGTTATTTTTAATCCAAGCATTGATGATGCCGTTTCTAATGTTGTTTCTCGTACTGATTATTTACCCGTTTTAGCAAGGGCGTTAGTTGATGAGGAGAGATATAGATTAAAAATGCCTGGAGAGCGTCCAGAGACGGTAGAATTTATATCTGGTTATAGCTGTCTGCATGCCCATGATAAAGAATTGGGTGATGTTAGAGCAGATGTTGCTTTGGTTACAGACTTAACTGGATCCCAATATATTGATAAGACAAAAGAAATATTTTATGAAAATATTGTAAATCCGGTAGGGAAACTATTGGATAATGCAGAGAGAGAAAATAGGGAAGTCTCAGACGAGGATTTGCTCTCAGTATCTATAGGCAGAGAGCCCGGCGATACACGGACTGTAGTGGATGGATTGGAGGAGTTACTTAATTACCAGTATTGGTTAGAAGAGGACCCTCGAGCTTTAAAAGGTAGACAAGTAGGTGATATGTTGGATTCTACTGTAGACGAAAGAATTAGGCAGAGAATTGAAAAAGAATGGAAAGTAGATGGTAAATGGGATAGATCGAAAGTTGCTGATAAAATTCTAGAATATTCCAGAAAACAAGGGGGTAGGAATCATGGTAAGTGGATTGCTTCACTTCCGAAAGAATCCCGGCAAAGAATCATAGGTGATATAGAGACACATACAAAAAGTTTAATTGAAAAATTAGATAGTCTTCGAACGGAGCGAAAAACACGAGTAATTATGGTTCCAGGCAATTGGGATGGGATTGAAAGTATGGAGCAGATAGCAGGCGGTGATGGGTCGCCGGATAATAGAATAGATAAAATCTTTGACACACTTTCCTATCTTAGGGAAAAGCAGTTTGAAGTATTTGATTCATTAAGGGCGGTAGAGACAGAAAATACAGTGATAATTTCTGCTGATTTCTTTTGGCTAAAATATTATCAAATTCAGCCGCAAGAAGACGAGTCAGGTAAAAGGCAGGGCGAGCTGATACAGGATGTGTACCAGACGGTTGAAAAAGGTAGAAAAGAGGGAAAGATTATCATATTCTATCCTCATGGTTCTGCTGAGCCTGATGCTTTGGATGCCTCTTCTTCCAGAAAACCTGTATCGAGAGATAATAGGAAAGTTGCGGAAGCCATACGTGATCTTATGGGTAAGTTTCGTCCAAACCAGGTTTTTGCAAATCACTATCATATGGAAATGATTAATTCGAAGGGTGAAATAGTACCTTTGGGGAGTCACCATTTGGTTTATAATTATGGATTGGATGGACAGCCAGTTTTGATAAATAATTCACCAGAACTAGATCAGCCTGACGGTCAACTGACAGTGGAATCATACGTACCTTTTTCTCCGGTACCTACACATGGTGAGATAATCATTGATAAGAATAGACAGGGTATATTATTTCATGGAAATCCTCCCGGTTTTCTTCCAGCCAGAATAGTACGCAATAAAAATTAGTTTTGTCTTTGTTGTGTGCTTCTTCTAACTCCGATATAATTTTCTTATGCCTACAAATAAGCTGGTTAAGTTTCGGGGTTGGTATAAGAGGCCGGTGTTTAGTATACAAGTTAAGATATGTGAGCTTAGAGCCTGTTTGAAAAGTCCATATTTGGTCATAATTGCCCACATTCGGCTGCAAACCATTCACCGTTCGTCACTGTATCGCCTTGGATACAGCTCCTCACGCTTCTTGGTTTTCGCTCGAACGTGAACAATTCTGTCTCAAAAGAGACTTTCCAAACAGGCTCTTAGACTAAACGTATTTCGTCCGGGATGTATGAGAGTTTAGACCCAACAAGAGCAAGCCAGCGAGAGATTGTCTCCTGTTCCTCTGATTTTATATAGAGACTGTAATATGTTGATCGTCCTTGTTGCCGCTTTATAACGGTTTTGGTATCAACCGCTTGTTGTAAGTAATTAACAAACGTCTGTCTGGCCATCTTTCCTTTTATCTTTTGGAAAAGGTGCTTAAATTGGAGTTCGTGACGTTTTACCAGGGGCTTTAAGATTGTTTTTAATTCCTTCGATTGATTATCTAATAGACTACTTCGCTTGGATTGTAAACTAAGTCCCACTACAGAAACAATTGATAGGCTAAGTGCTTCTTGTACAAGTGAGACGAAATGGTTTAGGTTCTTCCGTTCTAGAGAGTAGAGCAGATATTTATAATACCGAGGCTTTTCCTTATGGTAATAGTAGGAGGAGCTATAGAGATTTTTCTTATTCAGGCCTAATGCGCGCAGTAAAAGATGCTCCAAGATGCGCGAGATGCGTTTGTTGCCATTGTTGAATGGATGAAGCGCATATAAAGCGGTATGAAAGATAGCAATCTTGGTAGGCGAAGTATCTTTTTGAACATACCTGATAAGCTCTTCTGTCCCTTGGGTAATGAGAGAAAAATCGGCAGGGATGTAGGTTCCAACTCGAATTAGGTTATTGTCTCGCCATTTTCCCGATTTATAGAGTTCAAATTCCGGTAAATGATTTTTGAAAATATCAAGTCCTCGAGTTAAGTCTCTATGGAGATTTTGTATAAATGCGCCTGTTAAGTCTTTTAAGGCAAACGGTTGACTATTAAATAATCTGAAGGTGTTTGCAATATTGTAAAATTCTAATTTATCGTGATCTTTCTGTGTCAATTTTAGCCCTTTTTTCAGTTTCTGGGAGATGGATTGATATTTTTCATTTTTTAGGATCAGATGGTACACTTCCTGTGCCTCTTCAAGCGTGAGGGTTGACATTTCAGCTTTGGAAATGGCAAATGAGGCCAACAGTTCGTTTCTGGTGATTAAGTTTTTTTCTACCTCGGGATCAAGGAATAATTGCTCATATTTTTCCAGTTCTTGATCCATCTGAATAATTTCTTTATCTTGGAGGGGAAGAATAGCCGGGGAGAGAACAAAATCTTTCAGAAATGGCGTTTTGAAGGGTCGTATGGATAATGTTTGATTCATGCTATTAGTCTAAATTTAGTCTAATGATAAGTCTAGTTATTAGTCTAATTTTAGTCTAGTTACTTACCAAAATCAAGTTGTGGGGATATATAGCTTTATTTATAATAATATTATGTCCACTAAAAAATTTAAAGTTTGGTATAAGAGACCGGTGTTGACTAGGAAACAAGAAAGACGTTTGAAGAAGTTGATAGAGGAGGCATATGGGCATGTAGCGGGAAAAAGAAAGGCGATATTGACAAATACTACAGGCGGATTACTGCAAAAGAATCAAAAGACTCATATTTCCATTCCTTTTACACCTTTAAGCAAATACATAAGTGAAATAATGCATCGTAACCATTACAAAAGAGAAGTGGTAATTGCTTTACTTAGAGAATTGGGGGTAGAAGGAGAAAGACCTGTTGAGACTTTTTTGTATGGAGGGTGTTGGCATGGAGAAGATCCTGAAAGGGGGGATTTATTATTTGAAGAAAAAGCAGATTATGCTTTTTTTAGTGATATTACAGGCTCAAGTAGAGTAGAGTATTCAAAAAGATTGTTTTATAACGAAGTTATTTCTATGGGTACATATTTGTTTCATACTGGCAATCTGAAATCTCTGCAATATAATCATGGAAGTCGCGAAATAAGATCAATGAAACTAAAACTTAAAAGAGGCTTTAATAAATTGATGCGTTGGCAAAGCGAGTTGGAAAATAAGAGTTATAAATCAAATGACGATGAAATAATAGAAAAAA
>JACQJU010000111.1 GCA_016204905.1 Candidatus Gottesmanbacteria bacterium
CTCTACTATTTTTTATCTAGGAATTCTTGCTTATTCCCGGTTGACGAGCAAAAGCAAAAATATTTCCCCATTTTGGGATATTGATATATCAACAAAAAGATTATAAAAATTAGACATGACCTATAATAAATGTTATAATAATACTATAAGACTATGAAAGCAGTCATCCTAGCAGGCGGTTATGGCACAAGAATAAGCGAAGAGAGCGGCATCAGACCCAAACCTATGGTGGAAGTCGGAGGGCATCCTATTCTCTGGCATATCATGAAAACTTATTCTCACTATGGGATAAATGATTTTATCATCTGTTGTGGCTATAAAAGCTACCTGATCAAAGATTATTTTGCCAATTACCATCTACGCAACTCCGATATTACCTTTGATCTTGCTTCTCACACCATGGAAATCCACAAAAATGGCGCGGAGAACTGGAAAGTCACCCTGGTAGAAACAGGTGAAAGCACCATGACCGGAGGGAGAATAAAACGAGTAAAAGACTACATCGGAAATGAAACCTTTTGTTTAACATATGGTGATGGAGTAAGCGATATTAATATAGGAACCCTTATTAACTTCCACAGAAAAGAAAAAGCTCTAGCCACACTAACTGCTGTTCAACCTCCGGGAAGGTTCGGAGCATTTACACTCGAGGAAGGACAAAAAACAATTTCTAGCTTTATGGAGAAACCCAGAGGTGATGGCGCCTGGATAAATGGAGGCTATTTTGTTCTTGAGCCTGAAGTTTTCAATTATATCGAAGGAGATGAAACTATTTGGGAGCAGGAACCGATGCGAAAACTAGCAAACGAAGGAAAACTGGCCGCTTATAGACACAATGGTTTCTGGCAAAATATGGATACACTCCGAGATAAGAACTTGCTTGAAGATATATGGCAGGAAGGACAAGCCCCGTGGAAAATATGGAAGTAATTCTGTTATCAGTTTTCGGTTTTCTGTGGTCAGTTATTGGTCTTCCAGTTTTCAGTTTATCGGTCTGATGAACCGATAGACCGATATACCAAATACCGAAAACCGACAACTGAGAACCGATAACTGTAAATATTATGAAGATACTTGTCACCGGATCAGAAGGATATATCGGTCTACCTCTTACCCATGCGTTACGAAAAGCCGGGCATGTTGTAGTGGGGCTAGACACTTGCTTTTATCAAAATGGCTGGCTTTATGATGGAATAAAGCCATTAGCTCATATAGTAAAAAAAGATATACGTCACGTATTGGAAAAAGATCTTGAAGGATTTGACGCCATTTGTCACCTTGCAGAATTGTCAAACGACCCATTGGGAGAGAGCAACACAGATATTACTTATGAGATAAATCACTTAGCTACAGTTGAGTTAGCCAAAAAAGCCAAAAAGGTCGGAGTAAAAAGATTTATTTATATGTCTTCTTGTAGTGTTTATGGAGCATCAGATGAAATCAGGGACGAAGAGTCATCCGTCAACCCTCTTACTGCCTATGCCAAATGTAAAGTTCTCAACGAAAAAGCTCTTTTAGATCTGGGAGATAGCAATTTCTCACCTGTCATATTGCGCAATGCCACAGTTTTTGGTCCCTCCCCCAGGATGAGATTTGATCTGGTAGTAAACAATCTTTCCGGTTTAGCATATACCCAAAGACAGATAAAGATGGATTCTGATGGAACTCCTTGGCGACCTCTTATTCATGTAGATGACCTTTCAAGATTAATACTTTATATATTGGAATCAGATAGAAAGATTACACATGGTCAGATCTTAAATGTAGGAGATAACAGCTCTAACTATCAAATAAAAGATATTGCCACAATTATTTCCAGTATATTTGTCGGTTGTGAAATTTCACTCAATAAAGATGGGGGAGATAAAAGAAATTATCGCGTAAACTTCGATAAACTCAAAAGAATCTTACCAAATTTTTCTTGCCAAAAAGATGTAAAAAAAGGAGTAAAAGAACTGTTCGATATATTTACTAGGGTCCACCTAACAAAAAAAGACTTCGAATCAGCCAAATATACCAGACTTAAACAAATTAAGCATTTGAGAGATACAAAACAAATAGATGAAAAATTTTTCTGGATATAATCATATGAAGAAACATACAAAACCCCTCTATCGTTGTAGATTCTGCGCCAAGCCTCTAACCCATACCTTTGTTGATCTGGGTATGACTCCTTTGGCAAATTCTTATGTAAAAAAAGAAAATATCCAAAAGCCAGAAAATTTCTACCCCCTCCATACATATGTTTGCAATCATTGCTTTCTTGTTCAATTACCAGAGCACGCCCCGGCCAAAGAAATCTTTAACCAGGAGTATGCCTATTTTTCTTCCTATACCCTCAGTTGGTTAGAGCATGCCAAACAATATACCCAGATGATGCAAGAAAGATTCCAATTTAGCAAAAAAGTTCTAGTTATAGAGATCGCGAGCAACGATGGTTATTTACTACAGTATTTTAAGCAGGTTGGTATACCAGTGCTTGGTATCGAACCAACAATAAATACCGCCAGTGTCGCCAGAAAAAAAGGGATAAAAACTATTACTCAGTTCTTTGGTAAAGATTTAGCCAAGAAACTTAAGAAGAAAAAAATAGAAGCCAAGCTTTTAATCGGCAATAATGTCTTAGCACATGTCCCCAATCTCAACGATTTTATCTCCGGCATGAAGTTATTGTTAGCCAAAGATGGCATTATTACTATGGAATTTCCGCATCTACTAAAACTGATAGCCAATAACCAATTCGATACTATTTATCACGAACATTTCTCTTATTTTTCTTTCCTCGCAGTTCAGAAGATTTTTGCCCATCATGGTATTACACTTTTTGATGTTGAAGAAATCCCTACCCATGGCGGCTCTTTGAGAATATTTGCTAAACACAAAGATAATAAG
>JACQJU010000112.1 GCA_016204905.1 Candidatus Gottesmanbacteria bacterium
CATCTATTTTCTGGTTTATTTACTCCTTATCATTGTCTCCAGAGTATATGCCAGGTTTTCACCCAACTACACTCCATTTTGGCCAATTTATTATTCGTCAAAAGATTTGAAAGTTACTAGCTAATATGCATAAACTAAAAAATTTACTTATCTTTATATTCTTATTTGGATTTTCCGCTACAATATTGGGCCTGACAGTGCGCGGATTACCCGGTAATCCTACCCAAGACACGCTTAATCAGGATATCTGGAAGGATGATGGTCCTTTTGAACTATCCCCAGAGAGAGGTAGATTTGCACTATTATATTCTGTGGTGGAAAATAAATCTCTCGAATTTTCCATTCCCTTAGCTAGATTTACTGCTCCAGATCTAGGGTATAGCAAAGGAAAATATGTTTCTATTTTTGCACCAGGCGTTTCCTTCTCAGTGATACCAGGCTACATCATCGGTAAAATGTTTGGCTTATCTCAAGTAGGTACATTTGCCATGACTTCACTATTTGCACTACTAAATTTCTGGCTTATCAAAAATATTGCAACAAGAGTCGGTGCTCATCCCATCGCCGCTATTATTGCGGGACTAACTTTTCTCTTTGCTACCCCCGCATTTCCTTATGCTGTGTCCCTATATCAGCATCATATCTCTACATTCATGATTTTACTTGCTGTTTATACTATCATGCGTTCTCAGAGTTTATGGGCCATTGCTTTTGTCTGGTTTCTGATAGCAGCTTCCGTACCTATCGATAATCCCAACATTATTTTTATGATCCCTATAGCTATTTATTCTTTGCTGCAGTTTTTTATAGTGAAGAAGAATGTCAAAGGATGGGAAATCAATATGAGACTTCTAGGTGTATTCACATTTATCGCTGGAGTTATACCGATTGTTTTATTTATGTGGTTCAATCTTGCCTCCCATGGAGATCCGTTGAGGTTTTCCGGAACACTTCCTTCAGTGAAAGCCATTGACGCTGCAGGAAAACCAGCAGTGCCAGAACAAGTTACAAAAACAGAAAATAGAGAAAGATATTTGAATCCCGAAACTCAGCAAAAACCGGCTTCTGGATTCTTCAAAACAAGAAATATCCTAAACGGGTTTTATGTCCATTTTGTCAGCCGCGATAGAGGTATACTCTATTACACTCCGATCATGCTGATCGCTTTCTTAGGATTATTTGCTCATGACAAAAAATACAATTCTTACAAAGCACTACTCGTAGGTATTATAGGTTTTAATATTCTTCTTTACTCCTTATGGGGAGATCCTTGGGGAGGGTGGGCATTTGCCTCTAGGTATTTGATTCCCAGTTATGCCGTACTTTCTATTTTCTTGGCTATTTTTATGACCAAATATATCCGCAGATTTATAGTCTTAGCTCCTCTACTGATATTATTTGCATACTCAGTAAGCGTCAATACACTTGGTGCCATAACCACCAATAGACTCCCACCCGAAGGTGAAGCCAAGGCGCTTTCTCTAGTATCGGGCAGGGTAGAAAAATTTTCCTATGATCGCAATATAGAGATGTTACAGGCTAATAAGTCAAAATCCTACATCTATCAAGCATATATTAACAAGTACATGAGCGCCTGGGAATATTATGTGCTTCTAGTATCTACAATCGTTGGATTTTCCAGTATATTTTTTGTTTATCTTTATTTGTCCCAAAGGAGAGGAAAAAACCATGCCAAAGTTTAAATTGCATCCACTGTCAATTAGTTTTGATATTAGTGAAAGTACTCTTCTTCGAGTACAAACTGTTTTAGCAAAACATATGTTCTTTCTCTTGCTGATTATTTTTACTATTATTTCAATCTATTATTTCCAATCTTTTTATACTAATAAACTTGGTCTTTCTTACAATGATGCCAGGTCGCATCTGGATATAGGTAGACGCGTGGTGGAAGGTCTCAAACCAGGTCTAGCTCAGTTAGGATCTGTCTGGTTACCTCTGCCACACATTCTCATGATACCTACCATCTGGAATGACTTTATGTGGCACTCCGGACTAGCTGGATCGCTTCAATCTATGATCTCCTTTGTAGTAACAGGCCTGGTAATATACTCATTTCTAAAGATATTGGGAGTAGGCATGTTTGGACGATTGTTAGGTGTTTTTGTATTTGTAGCCAATTTAAATATTCTTTATCTTCAATCTGTTGCTATGACCGAACTCCTTCTTATTTCGACGATGACCATAGGTGTCTATGAATTAGTCTTATGGGCTCATGACGATAAGATTGTAAATCTAGTAAAATCTGCCTTCTGGGTGATGCTTTCCACCCTTGTTCGCTACGATGGTTGGTTTCTTCTTATTATATCTACTTGTATAGTTGCTTTTCTGACCTGGAAAAAGAGAGGATACAAAACATCTGAAGGATTATCCATACTTTTTGTTACTCTTGCAGGATTAGGTGTTGTTGGCTGGTTTGTCTGGAATCAGCTTATATTCAAAGATGCTCTATATTTTGCCCTCGGACCTTTTTCTGCACGAGTCCAGCAACAACAGATGGAGAAAGCCGGCGCACTTATGACCAAGGGAGATCTTCTACTTTCTACCCAAGTCTATTTATACGCCCTCTTTTTCAATTCCGGTACATTTACAGCCTTTTTAGGTTTATTCGGAGCAATAGCTTTCTGGCTAAGTAAAAATATCAAAACAAGTATAAAAATAGCCAGTCTCTCACTCCTGACTCCACTTTTATTTAATATTATAGCTCTCTTTTTTGGACACTCAGTTCTTTTTGTCCAAGGTATCTCTGGAAATACCTGGTTCAATGTACGTTATGGCATCATGATGATGCCCTCTATTGCGATTTTCATCGGCTATCTTGCTCACAAAGTGAAATCATTACGCTGGGTCTTTTTAGGATTATTATTCTTCGTCACCTTTTTCGCCTTTAATAGTAGCGATGCTGTCACCATCGATGATGCCAGAGTCGGTTCTAGCCAAAAGAACGTTTCCGAAGTTTCTGGTTGGCTATCTACCCATGCCAAAGATGAGAAAGGGTTTATACTCATTTCAGCTGCTTCCCATGACGCTATCATTTTTTCTTCTGGTTTGCCTATGAAAAAATTTATCCACGAAGGAACAGGAGCTTATTGGGAAAGTGCTACTATCGCCCCCGATCGTTGGGCCAGATGGATCGTCATGAGGACCCATGATGATAATGATCTCTCTTGGAAATTTGTCTCCAGAGCGCCAGGTTTTGTGAAGTATGAAAAGACGGCTGCTTACCCTTTTGCCGATATCTATCAGCTGAAAGATGAATTTTTAGGAGATCTCAATACGGAGCCTGTCTTTGGCAAGCAAAAATGAAAAAAATTATTTTAATATTTCCAATTTTCCTATCACTGTTTTTTTTATTACCATCACCAATATTATCCCAACAGCACGTTCCTTGGTGGGATGTCCAGTCTATTGATACTATGAAATATTCTCGTGATTTAGCACGCGAGAAATTAAAAAATGCTTCTTTTGACCAAATCATAGACCAACAAGTAAAAAATATCGCTCAAACAGGTAGCACACATATCGCCATAGCTACTCCTTATGACGATGAATTCTTGCCATATCTTACCCGATGGGTGAAAGCCGCACGAAAGTATAACCTCAAAGTTTGGTTACGCGGTAATTTTTCCGGCTGGGAGAAATGGTTTGACTATCGCCAAATAGGTAGAACAGAACATACTGCAAAAACTAAGGAATTTATACTCCAAAATAAAGATCTTTTTGAAGATGGTGATATATTTACCTCTTGTCCCGAATGCGAAAATGGTGGTCCGGGAGATCCCCGCATCACAGGAGACGTACTAGGTTACAGAAAATTCTTGATCTCTGAATATACCACCATCAAAGATGTCTTCCGTCAGATAAGAAAGGATGTTCGAGCAAATTTATATTCCATGAATGGCGATGTAGCCAGACTGATCATGGACAAAGAAACCACTTCTCGACTGGATGGAGTAGTGACAATCGATCATTATGTAGCGACCCCTGAAGAACTATTACAAGATATCGAAAATATTGTCAAAAGTAGCGGAGGAAAAGTATTTTTAGGAGAAATCGGCGCACCCATACCAGATATACACGGCAATATGACCGAAGACCAACAAGCCAATTATATAGCCAATACATTGTCTAAACTGGCTCATACCGATAGTTTGATTGGTCTCAATTATTGGGTCAATGAGGGCGGATCTACCCAACTTTGGGAAAACAACCAACCTCGCCAAGCCGTACCGGTTATTCGTACCTATTTCCTGCCAGAAACACTATCCGGCATCATCAAAAATGATATCAATCAACCGATTGCCGAAGCAACAATTGAAACAAAATATAAAATGACCAAATCAGACAATGACGGTAGATTCCAACTTCCAATCTTGCCAGAGGAGTCCCAAATTGCTATCTTGGCAGAAGGTTACCAAAAGAAAGAAGTAGAATTTGCATCTGCTGAAGCGAAACTTACTATAGTACTGCAGTCTGAGCATGAGAATATCTTATTTCGATTTCTTAAATTTATAAGAAATGCCATCAGGAGGTAATAATTTGCATGATATAATATTTTCTGATATAATCCTATAATATAATCTAATCGGTCTCCTGTCCAAAAACTGCCTACAAAACTAACTCAAATACATGATGATCAAACATCTTATTATAGCCTTATTTATAGGAATAATTATTTCGAATAGGTTTATTTCTCCGGTTTATGCCATCGATCCACCCATATTTCCCTCCTGCGCTAATCCTCCAGGGGACGTAAGAGTGAGTAATTCTTCTGGAAACCATGGAATTTTAGGATTAGGATCTTTAAGTGGCAGTGATACTGTCTATAATCTAGAGGATGGCAATATATTACAATGCTTCTGCGCCGAAAACGGTAGTGGTATCCAGACAAATTTCTGGAAAATTTCTTCTCTTTCCCAAGAAGAGATCGACCAACTCAAAAGTCTGGGCTGGACATTTATACCCAGCGGATCTATCTGGGGTTTATCCAATGAACCATATATGGCTATTAATTCAAACTATTCCTGTCGAGGAACTACTACTACTACTACTACTACTACTACTAATCCCGGTAGCACAGGAAGCGTCTTGGGTACCAGTGCAGCAGCAGGTGATGTCTTAGGTTTAGCAGCCACAGGGGATAGTATTCTTCTTTATGGATTTGCTATCTTAGGCTTTTCTTCTTTATCTCTTGGGCTCTATCTTAAAAAACAGGAAAATCAATAAGGAGATTCATGTCTAGATTCTTCATCATCCTGGGTATTATTTTCCTTCTTACTACAGGATTCCTTATCTATCAGCGTAATACTCCGAAAAGATTAGCATTCGATATCGACTCACTACCAACCACTTCTGTATCTTCCAAAAAAAGTCCACAAGTATTGATAATCGAAAGTTTAGGTATCAGACTCCCTATCATTCCAGCCAAAATCAGCAAAAGTAGATGGGAAGCCACTAGTGAGGGTGTTTCTTTTTTATCCTCTTCGAGTATACCCGGAGAAATAGGCAATAGTATCCTTTATGGACACAATTGGCCAAATATCCTAGGTAAACTAACCCAAGCCAAACCAGGGCAGAGCATTGAAGTTATATTTTCTGATAATACCAAGAAAGAATTTCTGATAGAATTTACGTCTATAGTCACTCCTGACGAGATACATATATTAGATCAAACCAAAGATATTAGACTGACCCTCTATACCTGCACTGGCTTCTTGGATAGCAAACGCTTCGTGGTAACCGCCATCAAAATCTAAAAGAATCCAAATCGTTGGCTATCGATGCTGAAGTAGTAGCAAATCCCCGAACCTAGCACAGTAAGTTTATTTTTCATTAAGTTATTTTAATTGAATCTATATCAAATGTTTATATCGGAAAAAAGCCAGCATCGGTACTACAATCGCCGCCATCACTAGACCTATCAGGAAAAAAGCATCCGGGTGGCCAGCAAAGGGTAGAAATTTGAGATTCATACCATAAATACCTGTTAGCAGCGTCAGTGGTAAAAGTATTGCCGAAAAAACAGTCAGGTATTTTATAGTTTCATTGGTCCGGAACGAAAGATAACTTTCAAATGTCAAAGACAAATTATCAGTCAATTCTTTGGCATCCTCCAATCTATCATACAATCTTTTGAAATGATCAGTAATATTACGGAAATAATTTTTCAGGTTTTTGGTCAAAAAGGGATGTGCAGTTTCCTCAAAGTTTTTGAAAGCGTTTAACTCTGGTTTGACAATGGTTTGAAAATAGATGACATTTCTCCTGACTAGCGAGATCTTTTTTATGACAAAACGAGCAGTTTTGCTAAAAACTTCTTTATCTATTTCTTCGAGAGTATTTTCTATCTGTTCAATAAGAGGAAAGATAGTGTCTACCAAACCATCGATGATTTGATAGAGTAGAAAACCACTACCTTTGCTGAAAAATTTTTCTTGCATAGTGCCACCGCGGAGGTTAGTATCAATAAATTCCTCAATCATCAAAAAAGGATCGTTAAGTATCAAAACAACATCGTCTTTAGTCAGTATCGCATCTATTTCACTTGATTCTATACGATTGGTTTGGGTATTAAATCTCGGCAGATGGAAGACAAAGAAAATATATTCCTCTTCTAGATCAATCTTAGGCCTCTGGACCGAAGAGATGATGTCATCAGCATGTAATTCATGTATGGGATAGGTCTTTTGAAGCAAACTTACCTCTTTCTGTGTAGGACTTCTGAGTATCGTCAAGTTGACATTTTTCTGGGTTATTTTTTCTATTTTCTTATATTTCTTTGTTTGATCATCCGGCTTTTTTACCATATCCAAAATTTTAGCCGGTAAATCACTAGCATCCGGTATTATTGATTGTAAAATATTGGAATCACTCTTCATGTACTAATTATAATACAATTACGCCGAACATATTTTGCAATAACAATTGTTGTTTCAGTAGTCGTTGGTCAGATCGCGGGATTAGTATTTAATGGAGATAGAGAATATCTCTCTTAGCTGGCTACGCTGGGTCAGACTTTTTGGAAAGCTTGTATAAGTTGAGTATCTCTCGGTTCATAAAATAAAAAGATCCGTGCCCGTAGACAAGTTCTTGCGACGCAAATACGTAGTATTCAGGAGCAAGTAAGTGTTATACGGGTTATAAACTGAGTACTGCGAAGTTTTTGTCTATATGAATAATGAAATTGATGAGCTTGGAAACTAGATCGATAAAAGGATTATAACCTTACAGCCCAATTAGGAGAAAGTGGCATTTTTAGAAAAGCCATATAAATACGGTGCCTCTTATTGCTAAATGTTAGGG
>JACQJU010000123.1 GCA_016204905.1 Candidatus Gottesmanbacteria bacterium
AGATTTCTATCAGCTAGTTAAAAAAAAGGAAAAAATTTCCCAAAATATTCTTTTGGATCTCTTAGAAAAAAATTGGCAAAAGGAAGGCTACACCAGTAAAAAGTATGAGATAGAAATGATGAAAAGAGGTAAAAATTATCTCACTAGTTATTTTGAAAAAGAATTTAATCCCAATATAAAAACTTTAGTAGTTGAACAACCATTTACAGCTTCTATTAGTCTTGATGGTAGGATGATAAAAATTGGTGGCAAAATAGATAGGATAGACGATTTAGGTAAAGGAAAAATCGAAATCATAGATTACAAAACTGGCAGAATCCCAACGCAGAGACAAGTAGATACAGATCTCCAGCTATCAACCTATGCTCTAGCTGCCTCAGAAATAGATGAACCCCCTTTTGGCAGGAATGTAGAGGATATAAAACTTAGTCTTTATTATTTTGATAGCCAGCAAAAAATCACCACCACTAGAACCACAGACCAATTGCTTGAAAAAAAGAAAGAGATACTGGGTTGGGTGACCAAAATTGAAACATCTGATTTTCGCTGCAGCGGAAATATGCTCTGTAATAATTGTGAATACAAAATGTTTTGCAATGTGTATAATACTCAATGAGACCCAAAAAATCCAAGTAAAACGTAGGATTTTTTGATGGTCGAATTAGTCCCGATCCGCCGGCTGGCAGAGAGGGATCTATAAAATATGTTTACATTAACCGACTTACAAACTTACTTAGATGACTTCATACTGTATGACAAAAACCTTCATTTGGAAAAAATCGATCCCCACATGGCCAACGGACTTATGGTCAGGGGCAATGAAGAGGTGGTAAAAATCGGTTTTGGAGTTTCCGCCTCGATCTCTCTATTTGAAAAAGCCAAAATGGAAAGGTGTAATGTTATCATCGTTCATCATGCGTTCAATTATCCCCCATACAATAGATTCGATGAAATCTTCCAAGGCCGTATTAGTTATCTACTGCAAAATGAAATCAGTCTTTTTGGGTATCATTTCTTACTTGATGCTCATCCAGAAGTAGGAAATAATGTCCAGATTATCAAAAACTTAGGTGCAAAGCCGACCAAACCTTATCTTCATCGTGGCAATCCCTGGGGTTGGGTAGGAGAGTATGAGAAGTCCATTGATTTTTCTGAAGTATTGAGATTTTTGAAACCTTTTATGAGTAAAGAGTCCACTATTTATGACCTCGGTCCGAAAAAAGTCAAAAGAATAGTCGCCGTCTCCGGCAAAGGCGCGCCTTTTCCTTCTGACATGCAAGAACTGATGGATGAAAAGATTGATCTATTTGTCACCGGCGAGGTCCATGAGTGGAATAGAGAGCTCTGTCGGGAAGCGGATATTAATTTTATCGCCGGCGGCCACTATGCCACAGAAAAGTTTGGTATCCAGGCCCTCATGGCCAAAATCCAAAACCATTTCAAAAATGTAGAAGTGCGCTGGTTAGAATTAGAAAACGAAGTGTAATAGCTATTTATCTAACTATATAAATTATCAATCTCTCACCGCTCCAAAAGCAATCCTATCCAAAATGATATCTTTCATCCCTAGCATTCGCCCGTAAGCGACGGTAAATTCTCCCCATTTATTATTTACCTCATCGATAGCCCTCTGAGTCTTACGCCTCTTATCTTGCTCTCCAAAAAGTTCTAGTTGTTCAACGCTGCCAACTGCCAAATCAAAACAGGTAACAGAGATATCCCGCACTCTTTTTACTACTGGTTGCTTGCTCAAAATCCAGAGAGCTTTAGTATAAAGTTCTTGTGTTGTAGAAAGTTGGGTAATAAATTTCTTGCTCATCTGCCAATAAGTTTGATCTGTATATAGTATGCCTAGATGAATACCTCGAGCTAGAAAATTCGCCCGTCTGAGTCTTCTTCCCATCTTTTCCACCAATTTCAAAAGCAGCTTAGCCAATTCCCGAGGATCGGCAGTTTGTTGACCCAATGCATAGTTTTGGCCAAAACTTTTCCGGGCAAAATCCACCTGGTCTACTTCCCAACCCTTTAACCGCTGATACCACTGTCTTCCGACGATACTTTTAAAAACTCTGTGCTGCAGGATTTCTACCGATGCTTCTAAAAATTGTAAAGGAGTAAATATATTATGAGCCTGGAGTCTTCTTTGAAAATTAACATTAATCCCTGGCAAATCAATAAGCGTTTTAGTTTTGTATATCCCCTGAATATTTTGATAAGTAATAATATCCAAGCCATCCGGTTTGTGTAAACCCGCCGCCAATTTAGCCAAAAAACGATTGGTCGCTATACCCACATTGCAGGAAATCCACTCACCAACTTCTTTCCTTATCTTTGCTTTAATCTCTTTTCCTACACCAGCTAGATCCGCTTCCATATAAGGAGTGCCCTCAAAATCTATCACCAGTTCATCAATAGATTTAGGTGTTACGCTAGAGGAATATCGACTAAGAAGAGCTCGAAACTTACTGTGCGTATAGCGTATCAGCGCAGGATCAGGATCACGTACTATCACCCGAGGACAGATCGATCTAGCTTCGCCTACCGTCATCCCCATCTTTATCCCTAGACGCTTGGCTTCTATCGAGGGCGCAAGGACAAATCCCCGTGGTGTAGTATAAGCTGCAACGACAATCGGTTTGCCCCGAAGATTAGGATATGCCTGTTGTTCCACCGTGGCGAAGCAAGAATTGAGATCAATATGCATGACACTGGGAGTAGACTGGTTAAGAGGTAGATTCATCCACCACCTCCGAGAGTCTCCAGTGGAGTGTCTCTGTATCCAACATCAATCGAAAGGAGGTCTGACTATCGGTAAGCACAGAAAAAATGTGCAAAAGTTTTCTCCCTTGCCGCAGTGGTTGGTGAAAACCAATTTTGATCGTATTATATATTCTTTCATTCCACTTTATTTTCCATGGCCAGACCTGGCCATTTTTATTGTATATCGTCACCACGCTGACTGCCTCATCTATAATTTCACTCATAGTAAGATTTAATGATATTTGCGTATTACAGATACCACAATTCCAAAAATAGTTAGATTTTCCTCAGGATAAATAGGGGAGTATCGACTATTAGCAGGCATGAGGTAAGCCTGGCCATCTTGCCTTTTGAGATATTTTAAAGTAAAGTCTCCATCTACCTCCGCTACGACAATATCCCCCTCAGACGGTATGACTCCTTTTTCTATCACAACCAGATCTCCATCATGTATACCTGCCTCTACCATAGAGTCCCCACTTACTTTCAAGATAAAGGAGCGATCTGGCCTGTTTACCAGGAAATGATCAAAAGACATAGTTGATAAAAGTTGTTCTTCAGCCGGGCTGGGTGTACCAGCTGCAATAGAACCCAATAATTTAAGTTGGGGAAATAATTGTTTAGGAATAAGTCTTCCGGTCTCATCTTTTTCTACCACCCCAAGTTTTATGAGTTTTTTGGCTAACTCAAAGCTAGCTTTTTTAGAGGCAAAACCAAAAAGGAGACACATTTCTTGATAGGAAGGCAGCCTCTTATGAGAAGTAAAAAACTTCTGCAATTTTTTCACTGCACTATCAATCTTCATAGTTCGATTTGAGAAAAAAACTATTATTCTCTGCTCAAGTTAGAATAATAATTTTATCTTTCTAATCTCAGTGTTAATTGGCGCTTATATTTCAGATCTAATTCTTGTCTAGCATCTCTGGCTATCTGTTTTACCTGCCTGATTTTTCCTTCATGGAGAGCCATCAGTTGGTTGTGGAAGCGTATATAAGCTGCGGAAAATTGTTTTTTTCTATATCTAGTTGCCATATAATCATTATAGTAAACGATCGTTCACTTGTCAAGAGGAAGATGAGATTACGTGCCTTATCCTGTATAATATCACCATCTTGTAACCATTATGATCAAAAAGTATGCATCCGCAGAATTATTATATGCAGAAGCTTTTAAATTAGGACTGAATCCTCATTGGGAAAGCCCACATGGATTATTCTCCATTCAGTATAAAGGTAAAGATATTTTTATCTTTTACACCAAACTCCATATAAATAGCCAACTAGGAGCTTGGATGTCACAGGATAAATACCTTACTCATATCATCTTAAAGAAATATAACCTCCCTGATATTCCTTACTGTTATACGACACAAATTAAAACACTAAATATATTTTTTGATAAACATCATCCAATTATCCAAAAACCTGTACTAGGGCAAAGAGCTGAAGATGTTTTTCTTATTCAAAAAAGAAACGAAATAAGACAAGGGACTCTTCAAGATTGGATATTTGAAAAATATATGAAAGGCAAAGAATATCGTTGTCTTGTCCTCAAAGGAAAAGTTATTGCCATGCAGGAAAAAATACTCTCTCCAACTGGAGATTACCACTGGAGGAAAATAATAAGAAATCTAGCAGAAAAAGACTGGAATAAACAAATGGTTATTTATTCAATTAAAATCTCCAAAATTTTTCAATTAGGTCTCATGGCTGTTGATTTTATCTTAGATAGTAATAGGAAGATTTGGATTTTAGAAACAAATAGTATGCCTAGTTTATATGCTTTTCATAATCCAGACAAAGGTCCTAAGTTAAATGTTGCAAAGCAAGTATTACGAGAAATTTTATCTACTACTAATACACCTTTAAAGTGATCTAGCTTGGCACATTATCTTTATAGTCAATTATAAATCCAACAATATAGGTGATATATGCACGACCTTGACATTTCTTGGAATTCAGTATATACTGAATTTCAGTATGGATACGAGAGTACGATTTGTTAAATCGTTTAGTAAAGGCCAGATTACTATCCCCAAAGAGTTTAGGGAAAAAGTGGGTATGGAGGATGAATTTTGGTTGAAATTATACCTTCAGGACGGTAAAATCATTGCCGAGCCGGCAGAAAAACAAAAAACTAAAGAGGATTATAAAAAGAAGCTCCTTAAATTAAAGTCAATCAATTTCGATACCAAACAGCTCAAAAGAAACAGAGATCAGATCGAAAAACAGATAACGAAGCGAGCTGTATGAAAAAGCTTCTCCTTGATACCTCAATCATCATAGACTTCTTACGGAGAAAAGATAAAGAAAATGCGCTGCTTTTTCGGCTTTCGGATGAAGATCTTTATATCTCCATCATCACACATACCGAACTCTTTGCAGGCCGAAGTGTCTGGGAAGATGAAAAGGTCAAGAAAACTTTGAGCGAAGTTTTTTCTGGCATAACCATCATCCCACTGAGTGAAGATATTTCCCAACGAGCTGGTTACATAAAGTCCCAAAATTCCCGCATATCGCTTATCGATAGTATCGTTGCTGCTTCTTCGATGGAAAATAACTTTCCATTAGTTACCTTCAATATCAAAGATTTTGAACAGATAGAAAAGCTCAAATTATTTATTGATAAACAGTAATATTTTTCACCTATTTTTTTCTCCCT
>JACQJU010000125.1 GCA_016204905.1 Candidatus Gottesmanbacteria bacterium
ATTGCCTCGATTCTATCTTCCAAAATACATCCAAAGAATTTTTAAAAGCTACAGATATTATAGTAGTAGATAATTCCTCAGGAGACGGAACCCAAGAAATGCTTAAAAAAGAGTTTAAAAATATTACTATAATTGAAAACAAAGAAAATGTCGGATTCGCTAAAGCCAATAATCAAGGAATACGAAAAGCAAAAGGAGAATTCATCCTCCTTCTCAATAGCGACACGCTTATAGGTAGAGATTCTCTAGAAAAGTCTCTTGATTACATCAAAAGTCAGGAAAATATAGGTGTCTTGGGATGCAAACTTACCAATACAGATGGAACCCTACAATATTCGGCGGGTTACCTTCCTAACCTCATAAAAATCTCACTATGGATGGAATTTATTGACGATATTCCTTTCATCAATCGATTGCTCCATCCCTATCATATTGACTATCCCGAGTTTTATGACATGTCACAAAAAGTAGGTTGGGTAACTGGCGCCTTTTTTCTTATCAGGAAAAAAGCATTAGATAAAATAGGCTTTTTGGACCAAAACCTATTTATGTATGGTGAAGAACTCGAGTTTTGTTTTCGTCTGAAACAGCAAGGTTGGGATATAGTTTATTACAGAGATGCTAAAATAACTCATCATAAAGGTTCCTCAGGAGTTGGAAGCATTTCGGGCTTAGTTGAAGAATTTGCAGCCTTGAAATATATTTGGAAGAAACATTATCCTCATTGGCAATACCCGATCTTAAGATTGCAATTAAAGTTCGGCGCTTTGTTACGGCTCCTCCTCTTTGGTATAATTCTAGGAAAGGTCGAATTGAAAGATATCTATGCGAAAGCTTTTAAATTGGCTTGATGATAATCTCATCTCCATCTTAGCCGCTGTTTTACTGGTTTTTATTCCTCTTTATCCCAAAAAACCTCTCTTTGACATACTGCCAGGCTATATTGTCAGAATAAGAGTCGAAGATTTCTTGGTGGCCATAACGAGTGTATTATGGCTGATCTGGATAATAAGAGGAAAGATCAACTTCAAAAGAAATCTCGTTGCTCTTTTTATCGGCATCTACCTTTTGGTCGGCCTACTATCTATGTTATCAGCCATTTTTGTCACTCAGACCGTGCCTCTATCCATGATCCATGTTGGTAAAATGGCGCTACATTTCTTTCGTAGAATCGAATATTTCTCATTATTTTTCATCTTCTATACCACCATAAAAAGTCTTAAGCAGGTCAAGACTTATCTTATTCTACTTATTGCCACCATGGTAGCTGTCACTCTCTACGGTTATGGACAAAAATATTTATATTGGCCGGCTTTCTCTACCATGAATAGAGAATTTTCCAAAGGTTGGGCACTCTATCTTACACCTCACTCTCGTGTTTTATCCACATTTGGTGGCCACTACGATCTAGCGGCATTTACTATGATGCTCCTCGTCATTTTATGGGCTACATTTTTTTCTATCAAAAAATGGTTACTTAAAATAGGTGTATTGATAGTTTTAGGAGGGGCTTTTTGGCTCCTCATCCTTACTGCTTCCCGTACCTCTTTTTTGGCCTATCTTTTAGGTATCACTGTACTCTGTTTTTTCTACGCTTTCAAAAAAGGACTCAGATGGTCTTTTATCAGCTGGATTAGCATAATGTTTCTTAGTATTAGTATTATGTTATCTTTTGGTGATCTATCTGAAAGATTCACCAAACTGCTCAAACTCGATGAGCGGTTAAGCGGGATTAAATCATTGGTATTAAACCCATTTGGTAAACCGCCGGGAGATCAAGCCATATTCCTCGCCAACAATCCAGTAGAAATCTCCCAAGTCACATCCAGGAGTGATCAACCACCAAGCCCTCTTAAGCCAGTTGATGTGGAAAAAGACATGCCCCTTTTGATCCCAGATGCCAAAACAGGAACAATTTCAGCTGTTGCCCGTACCTATTCTCAAGCAGCATTACTCTATGATCTATCTACTGGTATCAGACTAGATGCACTCTGGCCTAGGGCTATAAAAGGATTTACTACCAATCCTCTCTTGGGAACTGGTTATTCCACCCTAACCAAAGTAAATGTCGAAGATTTTACAGAAGCAGAATCCACAGACAATGATTTCTTAAGATCTCTGGGCGAAACAGGATTACTGGGCTTTTTATCATTCTATGGCATACTTGTTTCTATGGTAATACTTATCTGGAGAACATTCATCGGTGTGAAAGATCCTCTCTTCTTTGGAATACTTACAGGATTTGTGGGAGTCATAGTTGCTTTACTTGCCAACGCGGTCTATATCGATGTTTTTGAGGCCTCCAAGGTAGCCTTTTCTTTCTGGGCCATAGCCGGTATCGCCATCGGCGGTTTAAAAGTAGCCGAAAAAAATATTGCCAAAGAATCTGCTTCTCCTCATATAAAAGATTGGCAAGAAGTTAAAAATTCATTATTTACTTCTGTTAAACGTTTTTTTAGAAGCGATCTATTCTTACTAATAATCATCATTATTATTGCCTTTATAACAAGAATCTATAAAATAGATTCACCTGTTGCCGATTGGCATTCTTGGCGACAAGCAGATACAGCATCAGTTACTAGGAATTTTGTCAATAATGGTATTAATCTTCTTTATCCTACCTATCACGATCTATCGAGTATCCCCTCTGGTTTAGATAACCCCAAAGGATACCGCATGGTAGAATTTCCCTTGTATAATTATTTTTCCGTTCTCCTGGATAAACTTTATATAGGTCAAAACCCAGAGTATAAGGGTAGACTAACAACTATATTTATTAGTCTCGTCTCACTCATATTCATATTTAAATTAGTAAAAAAATACTCTGGTTCTTCTACCGCCCTTTTAGCAGCGCTATTTTTTGCCATAATTCCTTATAATATATTTTATTCCCGCGTAATTTTGCCTGAGCCCCTCCTAGTCATGTTGAGCTTTGGCCTTTTGTATTTCTTTGACAAATGGCTCGAGACCAACCGTCTGCGTTATTTTATTCTGTCATTTATATTTGGTGCATTTGCCCTACTCCTGAAGCCTTATGCCGTCTTCATACTGCCTGCAATCTTTTATCTCTCTTTTCGTAAATGGAGATTTAGACTATTCTTTCGTCCCTCCCTCTATCTATTAGCAATAGGTATTATCGCCCCATTTATTTTCTGGCGATTATGGATTAGTCAGTTTCCTGAAGGTATTCCCGCCTATACCTGGTTATTAAATGGTGATGGCATACGCTTTAAAGGCGCTTTCTTTCATTGGATTTTTGCCGAAAGAATAGGCAAATTAATACTTGGCTTTTGGGGTCTTCCACTTTTGATATTAGGTCTACTTGCCAAGCCCAAAAAAGAAGGCTTGTTTTTCTATTTCATAGGATTAGGATCACTTTTATTTCTCATAGTTTTTGCCACAGGTAATGTGCGGCATGATTATTATCAAATATTTATCATTCCGGCGATTGCAATTTTCATTGCTAAGGGTGTTATTTTTATCTGGGAAAAAAGACGAGAAACAGCCTCAACATTTTTAGCGATACCGTTGATCTTCATATCAATCATATTCATGGTTGCATTTGGATGGTACCAAATCAGGGATTTCTACAATATTAACCATCCAGAGATTGTTGAGGCTGGACAAGAAGTTGACAGGATAGCACATCCAAAAGCCCTCGTCATTGCTCCATACAATGGCGATACTGCTTTCTTATTTCAGACAAAAAGAAGTGGCTGGCCAATTGTTGATGGATCTATTGATACATTAATTGAAAAAGGAGCTGACTATTATGTGAGTGTTAACTATGATGATCTAACAAAAGATTTATTGAGGGAAGCACTTCGGGAGGATCAAGAAAAAAAACCCTACAAAACTATCCAATATAATACAAAATATGCCATCATCCAATTGGTTCTTGACCGCGATTTACCCAAATGAAGATACTCATGCTTACTCCATATCTGCCTTACCCTCTTCTTTCAGGTGGGCAAATAAGGACATATAACTTATTGAAAAATCTGGCAAAAAAGCACGAAATAACATTGTTTAGTTTCATAAGAGCTGATGAGGAAAATGCATACAAAAAAGAGCTCTTGAAATTTTGTCGCCGTGTCGAAACATTTAAGAGACGTCCAGCCTGGTCTCTCGTTAATATTCTTTTAGCGGGACTAACCCCTTTCCCCTTTTTGGTTTCTATCTATTACTCTCGCACCTTAAGACACGCAATCGAGGAAGAGTTAAACAAAAATGACTATCACCTGATTCATTCCGAAACATTTTATGTGATGCCAAATATACCCAAAACAAATGTTCCAATATTGTTAGTCGAACAAACAATCGAATTTTTAGTCTACCAACATTTTACCAAGACAGTCTTTTTACCGCTTCGACTTCTTCTTTCTCTTGATGTAGGGAAAATCAAATTTTGGGAAAAGTTTTATTGGAAAAGAGCAAAAAAAGTAGTGGCTATGTCTGAAGCCGATAAAGATGTGATGGAAGACGAGGTTCCTCATCTTGATGTTGATATAGTTCCCAACGGAGTAGATACAGAGGAATTTTTTAAAATTAGAAGGGCTTCTTCTTCCAGACCCACTATCCTATTTGTTGGCAATTTCAAATGGCTTCAAAATAGAGAATCAGTCTCTATACTCGTCAAAGAAGTATTCCCCCAGATAACCGCCAAATTACCCGATGCTAAACTCTGGATCGTTGGTCGTTATCCCACAGAGGATATTAAACAATATGAAAGCCCCCAAGTAAAAATATCAGCCAACGTCAATGACATAAAACTTGCCTATGCCAATTCTGATCTATTATTGGCACCTATTTACGGCCCAGGTGGGACACGCTATAAAATATTAGAAGCTATGGCATCAGGTCTACCAGTAGTAACCACATCACGAGGAATTGAGGGGCTAATTGCTAAAGATGGAAAAGATGTGCTTGTAAAAGATGATCCTCAAAGTTTGGCTCAGTCAACTATAGAACTGCTGACCAATCAAAAGTTAGCAGAAAGACTCTCCCAAAATGGCAAGAAATTGGTAGCTACAGGCTACAACTGGAAAAGTATTTCCCAAAAATTAAACGATCTTTATCTTGAGGTAGGCAAAAAGTAATTTATAACCAGTCTGCGGCCGCAGACCCAATATACCATTATGCTTAAGTTATCAATAATTATTGTCAATTATAATTCAGCCCACTTTTTAAAGAATTGTCTTTTATCCCTTAGGCATTCAACTCTTCCTGCAAAAGAATATGAAATAATTATTGTTGATAATAATTCAAAAGATAATTCTCTAGCCGATGCTATTTCCATTAAAGATTTAAAACTTACCATTGTTAAGAATGACCAAAATATCGGTTTTGCCAAGGCTAATAATATTGCTATCAAAAGATCAATTGGAGAGTATGTCTTACTCCTAAATCCTGATACTATTTTAGAAAAAGACACTCTAAATATTATGGTTCAATACATGGAAGAAAATAAAAAAGCCGCCGTAGCTTCATGTAAAATTCTTCTCCCCAATGGTGATATTGATGACGCATCCCATAGAGGCTTTCCTACGCCATGGAATGCTTTTTGCCATTTTGTAGGATTTGGAAAAATATTCCCCCAGAGTAACTTTTTCAATGGCTATCATTTAGGCTATGAGGATCTTGATAAAATTCATGAAATAGATAGCTGCGTGGGAGCGTTTATGCTCATCAGACGGCATGTTGGTGAAGAACTAAGCTGGCTAGATGAAGATTATTTCTGGTATGGTGAAGATCTAGATTTCTGTTATCGTGTTAAACAAAAAGGATATAAAGTTATGTACGTACCGCTTACAAAAATTATTCACTATAAAGGCATTTCTAGCGGTATAAAAAATCATTCAAAAGAATTATCAACGGCGGACACTAAGACCCGTCAACTGGCTACCAAAGCCCGTTTCGCCGTTATGAGAACTTTCTATAAAAAGCACTACCAACACAAATACCCATCCTTATTGACAACTCTAGTTCTAAGCGGTATTAGATTAAAG
>JACQJU010000113.1 GCA_016204905.1 Candidatus Gottesmanbacteria bacterium
AGATCAATTAGGTTAATTTTAAAACTGCTCAAGAAACCGTATGTCGTTACTGTACAATAGTCTGATATCATCGAGTTTAGTACCACTTTTCATCATATAAGTTCTCTCGACTCCCCAACCAAAGGCAAATCCCGTATAAATGTTGGGGTCTATTTTACCAGCTTTCAGCACATTGGGGTGGACCATGCCCGAGCCACCTAATTCTAACCAGCCATCTTTGCAGAAGCGGCAAGTAGTCTCATCTTCTAGTTTACCTTTTCCTAAGCAAATACCACAGTTTATATCTACCTCAAAGGATGGCTCGGTAAATTGGAAATGAAATGGTCGTAATCGTGTCTTTCTATCTTTGCCAAAAAATTCTCGGGCAAAATAATCCATGGTGCCTTTGAGGTGTGTAATATTTATACCTTTATCGACGACTAAGCCTTCGAATTGATGGAACATTGGTACATGAGAGACATCCCAATTGGGTCGATAACATTTGGTGATATTGATCATCCTTATGGGAGGTTTGTGGTGCAGACGCTCCATCTCTCGTACCTGACCGTTTGAGGTATGGGGTGTTAATACCATTCTGCCTAATGTAGGAGATGTTGGACCGTCGATAAAAAATGTCTCGAAGTCATCGCGAGCGGGATGAGAGCGGGGCATATTCAGACTTTCAAACGCATACCATTCCCAGTCTATTTCGGGATAACGAACACGAGTGAAACCAATCCTTTCGTAAATTCTGGTAATTTCTTCTATTGCTTGGGTAACGATATGAAGGTGACCCTGCGGAGGCTTGATGCCTGGAGCAGTAACGTCAAGCCATTCTTCCAGTTTTTTGCCCGCGATAATATTTTTTTGTCTCTCAAGTGCTAGTTCGATTTCATTTTTTACTTTATTCACTAATTTGCCTAGATTGGGCTTTTCGGAGGTAGGTTGATCTTTTAGTTTTTTGACCAGTCGGGTAAACTGTCCGCTTTTTCCTAGCAAACCAAGAAAAACATCATTTAGACTATCTGAGTCTAGTGTATGTTGGATTTTGGTTAGGGCACTTAATCTTAGCTTTTCTAGTTCTTTTTCCATAAACTTATGTTAATTTATTTTTTATCCTTTTTCCACCACTTTTCTATTCTATCAAAAACCTCGTGGATATCTTCTTGGGGAGAGCCAAAAGAGAGCCTCAAGTGGTTTTCACCTTCGGGTCCGAATCCTATACCAGGTATTGTGACTACTCCCGCTTCGTAGAGTAGTTTTTTCGCCATATCGATACTATTTATAGGAAGCGAGTATTTGGGAAAAACATAATAGGCACCGCGGGGTAAGACATAAGTAAATAAATCGGGAAGTTTATCTAGTCTTTTGCAAATGGCAGCCCGATTGTCCCCTAGCCAGCGGATATGATCTTTTACTACATCTTGTGGCATGGTAAGAGCAGCGATGGCGGCTTCCTGAGAAATATGGGGAGCACAAACTATATTCGAGTCATGGACTTTGAGTAGATGCATGAGGAGATCTTTATTGGTGTGCAAGTATCCTAGCCTCCAACCCATCAAGCCATATTTTTTGGATAAAGAACAGCAGCGGATTACTTTAGGCCAAAGTTCTTTGATTGTGGCTATATTAAAATAGGATAAATTATCATAAACTAGGAAGTCATAGACCTCATCGGTAATAATATAGATGTTTCCCCCCTTAAGAATTTTTGCTAATTCTAGGAGATCAGTTTTGCTAAAGACTGCGCCAGTTGGATTATTGGGACTATTGATGATAATAGCTTTTGTTTTGGGACTGAGGGCTTTTTTTATTTTTTTATGATCCAATCTGAAACCATTTTTTTTGTCTTCAATCATGGCAACTGGAATAACTACTCCTTGGGCAAGGCCTACTTGCTCTCCATAAGAAGAAAAATAGGGTGAGGGTATAATGATTTCGTCTCCTTTGTTTATGAGAGTTAGCATGGAATAAAGGAGTGCTGACATACTTCCTGGAGTAATAAATAGTTCATCTGGTGAGACCGGAAATCCTAAGGACTCCGTGGCTTTTTCGGCAAATAATTTGCGCAGCTCGGGTAAACCCGGAAAAGGAGTATATTTATCGATTGTTTTTTTTGTATCCAGTACTTTTTTTATATGATCATGGATGGGTTTGGGTGCAGGGTAGAAAGGTAGACCAACTCCAAGAGAGACGATATCTTTGCCCTTGGCACTTTCTTGAGCGGCAAGATACATCATCTCTTTAATCACTGAGACATTGGTATTCTTGATACGTTCTGATAGTTCGGGTAATACTTTGGTATCGCCGGTTGATGAGAGAACTGATCTGTTGGTCATAGTTAACCTAAGTTACTTAAGTGCCTTAATATATCCTTTAAAATTTCTTTTTGTTTCTACAATATTGTCGCCGCCGAATTTGCGAAGCATTTCATCGGCCAAAACAAAAGCTAACATAGCCTCAGATATTACACCAGCTCTGGGTACGACGCAAATGTCTGATCTTTCAATCAGAGCCTTGGCCGGCTTTTTGGTAGCAATATCTACCGTGTCTTTGGGATTACCGAGTGTGGAGATAGGTTTATGGTAGACGCGGATAATTATATCCTCACCATTGGTCACGCCTCCCTCAATACCACCGGCTTTGTTGGTTTTTCTATAGTATTTTTTTAGGGTCGGACCCTGAGACTTATAGTAAATGTCATCATGGACTTGGGAACCGTATAAACTAGCATTGGTTATTCCCTCTCCAATTTCTACAGCTTTAACCGAGGGTATACTCATCAGGGATTGAGAGATGCGGCCGTCAATCTTGCGATCGTAATGGACATAACTACCGAGTCCAACGGGTACGTGGTGGGCGATAATTTCTACAACACCTCCTAATGTATTTTTGGATTTAGTGGCAGCAAGTATCTCATTTTTCATGCTAGAGGATATATTTGGGTCTATGCAGCGTATTTCTGGATTCTTATTGAACACATTTTTTATATCTTCAAATTGAACATTTTTATTGCTCAACTTAATTTGTCCAATCTGGATAGTATGGCTTGCTATTTCGATATTAAACTCCAGCAAAAACTTCTTGCAAATAGCACTAATAGCTACTCTCATAATAGTTTCTCGGGCGGAAGCTCTTTCTAGGACATTTCTAATATCCTCAAAACCATACTTGAGACCGCCAGCTAGATCTGCATGCCCTGGTCTTGGTGTTGTAAGAGGTGGGTGCAGAGCTGTTCCACCCGACGGGTGGAATGAGTCTGCACCTATACTTTCAAATGGTTCAATTTGCATTTTTTGTGCCCAATTGGCGAAGTCAAGATTGTCGACTATTAAAGCTATTGGACTGCCGAGTGTTTTACCGAAACGGACGCCGGATAATATTTTGACTTGATCTTTTTCTATGGCACCACGACCTCCGCGGCCGGCACCACCGCGTCTTTTGTCGAGTTCTTGTTGAATAACATCTTTATCTATTGCTAAACCTGCAGGAAGCCCTTCGAGTATGGCAATCTCGGCAGGACCATGTGATTCACCGGCCGTTAAAAATCTAAGCATATTTGTGAAGTCCTCCAGTAAGTGCTTTTTCCATAACTTTTAATGGCGCTTTTTTACCTGTAAGCAATTCGAATATTTTTGCTCCTCCATATAATACCATTTTGTAACCATAAACTACTCTAGCATGATTTTTGATGGCTAGCTGTAACAATTTAGTTCTGTTGGGCGTATAGACAATATCAAATATCAAGTGAGTTTCTTTGATGGAGGATGCTGGTAGTGGCGAATTATTTTCATGCGGTTCCATACCCAGTGGTGTTGTATTAATAATGATATCAGTATTGCTAATGAGTTTAGTTTTGTCCAGACCATAGGCACCATCTAGTTGAAAATCTTCGGCTAATTCTTGGGCTTGTTTTAGGGAGCGGTTAAAGACAAATATTTTAGTTTTTTTAGTTTTCAGGGCATAGATGATTGCACGAGCGGCACCGCCTGCACCCAGTACTGCGATGGTTTTACCGTCTAGAACAGTTTTTTCTTCTAAAGCGAGAAGTGCTCCTATCCAGTCAGTATTATAGGCGGTTAATTGGCCATCGGTGTTGACTATGGTATTCACTGCGCCTATTTTTTGAGCGGTTTCGTCTATTTGATCAACATATTTCATCACTTCCTGTTTATGAGGAATAGTGACGATGATACCTCGAACATTTAATGCTCTGAAACCCGCGATGGCAGATTTAAGGTCTACTACTTTAAAAGCCAAAAGTGTGTAGTTTAGACCAAGAGCGTTATATCCCGCGTTATGCATTTTGGGAGATAAGGAATGTTCAACAGGATTGCCGATAATACAACAAAGTTTTGTTTTGGCATCAATCATATGATTTTTCTAGTTTCTAATACTTCAATTATACTGTTAACTATATTTGCCGGATTGGCAACATCTGTGACAATTTTTATATCGGCATATTTTTCATATAATTTTTTTCTATCTTTTGCTACACTCTTTAAGTCTTCGGCAAAATTGGGAGCGTCGGTTAACAGTGGGCGGTCCTTATTTCTGCCAATACGCTTGATAATAGTCTCAATGGAGCAGTCCAAAAGGACCAATATGCCATTGGTTTTCAACTGATCAATATTTTGTTGCTGGGTTACTACTCCTCCACCGGTAGCTATGACTGCATCAGTCAGCGTTTGGGCAATTTCTGCGACGACTTGTGATTCGTAGTTTCTAAATTTATCCCAACCGGAGGCATGGATCATCTCGGGAATTGATTTCCCCGTCTTTTGGGTAATTAAATCGTCAACCTCGAGGAAAAGTCTATTTAATCTTTGAGCTAGAAGTGGTCCGATGGTGGATTTGCCACTGCCACGCATGCCGATAAGAACTATGTTCATAATAGCTCCACTCTAGCACCAATTTTTTGTAGATCTGCCCAGAAATTGGGATAAGATTTGTTTACTACTTCAGCATGATTGATGGTTGTTTTGCCACTGGCATGTAGACCGGCAATGGCAAAACTCATGGCAATGCGGTGATCAGAGTGAGTGTTGATAATGGCACCCCTCGGAGTGTTTCCGGTAATTAGAAGAGAATCGCTGGTATATGAAGAATGAATATCCATCTTGTTTAATTCCTCTACAAGAGATTTTAATCGATTCGATTCTTTGTGTTTTAGATGGCCAATATTCCTAATAATAGTTTTGCCTTCTATAAAGGAAGCTAGGATGGAGACTGTAGGTACAATATCAGGATGATTTCCCAAATCTATTGCTCTTGTTTTTGATTTATTATTAAAGTTTCTTAGAATTTCCAAAAAATACTTATCTCCTTGGGCTGAATGGGAGTTTAGATTGGTTATTTTAATCTTCGACTTAGTTATTGTTTCGGCTAATAAGAAATAGGAAGCAGAAGAGTAATCTCCTTCTACCGTATAATCTCTCCCGATGTATTTTTGTCCGGCTTTTATGAAAAATGTGTCTCCTTTTTTTTGCACTTTGACGCCAAATGTAGACATGAGATCAATAGTAATATCGATATAAGGAGACGAGTGAAGATCAATGACTTTTAATGCTATATCTTTTTGGGCAAAGGGGGCGGTAAGAAGAAGTGCGCTAATAAATTGGGAGCTATCTTTGCCGGAGATAGTGATTTTGCCTCCAAGCGAGGTTGAACCTCGTAATTGGACTGGTAAGAAGCCTTTTTCTTTTATTGATTGAATATTGATTTCTAGTTTGGTTAGAGCTTCGATCAATTGCTTCATCGGCCTGTGGCGCAATCTAGAATTTCCATCGATGATAACATCCTCTTTACTCAATGTAGCTACTGCAGTGATGAGTCTTGCAGTAGTACCTGAATTGCCACAAAATATTTTGATGACTCTATTTTGGTTGGGAAATAGACCGCCGACACCTTTGATTTCCAATAATTTGTTTCTTACTTTGATACCGACACCCAATTGGCGGCAGGCAGCGATAGTCATATTGGTATCTTCTGAAATAAGAGGATTATGGATGAGTGATTTACCACTAGAAAGAGAGGCCAGTATAATGGCTCGATGTGTGTAGCTCTTGGATGGTGGAGCTGATATCGTACCTTTTAATTTTGACGGGTAAATTATAGCTTTCATGATTGTCTATCTTGTCAATTGTTTATCTTGTCAGTTTCGCGCGGCCGCGGACTTCTGACAAGGTAGATTCCTGAATGTATATAATCAATTTTTTCAGCCCCAAGATATAACTATTTTCTTTTTGGCCGATAACTACTGCGAGAGAAATTTTTTTGATGACATCTATTTTGCGAAAATCCTCTCTTTTAGAAATATCTGATAGATGGACTTCTATAATGGGTAGATTGGTATCTTCTAGAGCATCTCGTAGAGAATATCCATAGTGAGTAAGCGCTCCGGGATTGATGAGTATTCCGGAACTAGCTGATGATTCTTTTTGGATAAAATCTATTAATTGGCCCTCATGATTGGATTGGAAAAAGACTAATTTTACATCTCGAGGTTTAGCCAGTTTCTCGAGTTTAGTGTTAATTTGGTCAAGAGTAAAAGAGCCATAATGTTTATGGTTTCTTCTGCCGAGCATATTGAGATTGGGCCCGTTGATGACTAATATTTTCATATTTTACCCAATGTGTGAAGCCACATCACACCGGGTGTGTAAAGCTAGATTATAATATCATCTAAAACTTTTCTAATAATTTCTGTTTCAATCTTTTGTTGACTAATAATATCTCCAATATCTTTGATCAGGACAATTTTTTGGGCCTTTTTATCGAATTTGAGAGCATTTAGAATAGATTCTTTCTGTAAGCCGCTTGTGGTAGTGGCAAAGCCGAGATTCTGAATCTTTTCTATGATTTGATTTTTTGTTTGTAATTGCAATAGGCCTTTTATATAGCTAATTTTAGCGGCAGCAACCAAACCTAAAGCAACAGATTCTCCATGTGACAACCGGCCAGCGGCTGCGGCCTCAATGGCATGTCCTATGGTATGGCCAAGGTTTAATTTTTCTCGCAAACCTAATTTGTCCAATGGGTCTTTTTGAATTATGTCCAATTTAATTTTCTGACAAGTAGAAATAATGGTTTCCAACCCCGATGTGCCAAGGGAGTTCCACATCCGAAGTGGTCTTGGGGGTGGTCTGCCCCAGCCTATCGAGTACTTTACTATTTCGCCTAAACCGCTTTTTATTTCTCTCTCTGGCAGTGATTTGAGAAGAGATGTGTCGCTAAGTATTAAGTCTGGTTGTTTAAAAGTGCCGAGCATATTTTTGAGCATTTGATCCTTTCCAAGGTGAAAATTTACTCCAGTTTTTCCTCCTATACTTGCATCTACCATGCCTAAAAGCGTCGTTGGAATATTGATATGGGGAATACCACGAAGGAGAATAGAAGCGATAAATCCGCCCAGATCGGTAGTGACTCCCCCTCCTATGGCAATAAGACAAGAATTTCTATCAAGACCAGTTTTAAAATATGGCCGAATAATATGGGAGATTTCTGCCAAATCTTTCATCTGCTCTCCAGGAGTAATAATGGAAGAAATTATGGGTTTATCTAAAAATTTTAGAGAATTTATAA
>JACQJU010000115.1 GCA_016204905.1 Candidatus Gottesmanbacteria bacterium
CAACAGTTATATACCACAGTTTCCCTTCTTGATATCTGATTAGGGTAAGAAAAGCAAGTATTGGTTCCCATTCCAGATAAGCACTGGGACTGGCTTCAAAATAGTCCCTAATATTTTTTGGAAAACTATCTCCATTAACAAAACGTAAATTAACAATGGCTCCGTAAAGGGGATCATTTTCTCTTTGTTCTGGCGTTAGGTCTTTTCTCATAAGCCATCTTCTGTTAGCTGCCTCTCTGGCTTTTTCAGAGGTGTAATGATAACGATTGCGAGGTCCTCTTAAAGCCCTTCCAATTTTTTCCCGTCTTTTCTTTGTCATTCTCTTTTTTGCAGTTTCTCTGATTTTGTCTTTAACCCCTTGGGTCATAAAACCTTGTGTTATTTCGCCTTGTCTTTTTCTATACTCAGGGGTTACTCTTTGTCTAGCCTTTTTCTTTAGTATTCTTTTTGTCTCTTTAGTATGATGCCAACCTGTTCTAGCTGAAGGGGCTATTTTTAGTCTTAAAACTTCTTGTCCTAAATATTTTTGTCTTAATTGTTCTGGTAATGCATCTCTTACGGATTGTATTGCATTAATTATCCTTACCCTGGCAGTGGTGTTTGCCAAACCAGCTGCTTTGCTTGCAGACATATCAGTTCCAAAGTATCTTGAGATAAGTTCTTGGTTTTGACCAGGCAATCTCTCAAAAGCTCCGGAGTCAAACCCGTCCTGTAAAAGATTTTGAGTTACAACTCTTACACCTTCTGGGTAAACAGTTTGGTGAGAGGAGACTACAGAATATGCCACGTTTGATGGCTGTCTTTCAATTCTCATAAGGCATAGATTATACCAAAAACCCTTGATTAAATTGTATTTGTAGTATAATCTTTATTTATGGAAGCTGGTTTTCGTCCAGAGACAGAAGTAGCCCCAAGACAGCCACTGGAGGTTCCGTATGTAGGAATTATTAGGGATATTGTCCACCAAAAAATCCCAGACCACAGACAATCTTTTGACACAACCCTTGATACTATAAATGAACAAATGATTGGAGACGGTCTTTTTGTATGGCAATCAAGAGAGCAGCCGGGAGTAGGCTTCCTTTCGGCACATTTATCAGTAACTCCTGATTTAATCAAAGAAATCGCAGGGCAAGCTCAGCCAGTTTCTGAATCTTCCGACACAGAGGCTGAACCCGAGCAACAGCGGCTTGAACACTATGTCTATGTAGTTGAACCCTCTTTTGGTTTAGGAGAAGATGGTAGCGCCTTAAGTGCCTTAGATATGGGTATTGCAAGGTTTATAAGTGAAATGCCAAAAGTTGCAAGAGCGATAAGAGCAGGAGTAAAATCCCCAACAGTTGATATCTACATGGTTGGTGGTCCGACGGCTCTTGGTGGACAGGTTACTCCTGAATTTGTTGAAAAAGTTAAGGTAAATGGATTTAGCGAGTATGGAAGATTATACGCAGAGTTTTTAAGAGAAAGATTACCAGAAGATCTCGACTCAACGAGAATTGTATTACAGGGCGCATCAAAAGGCGCAATTACTTCAGATCAGACTTTTGCCCATTTACCAACTAATATTCAACAGAGAACACAGCTTTTATATGATAATCCGGCAGGAACTCATGGTAGTGGCGTAATAGAACGAACCTTAAGAACATATAACATGGGAGTCGGTATGGCTTCTGAAGTCGCAGTTCGATCACTTGTGGGTTCTGTAAAGAATAAAGTTTTTGCAGGACAAAAAGAGTTCTATAGACAAATTGCTAAATTAAAAGGTATTGTGGATGACTCTCCAGATCAACAAAGGCTTAAAAACGAGTTGTTTTTAAAAGGTGAAGTTTGGAGTTTAGCCAAAGGAACACCTCTTAATAGAGATCAAAGATCTTTTTCCAGAATTTCTACACCAGATCCTGTAAACATAAACGTAGGTAATGTAATTGATGTTGTTGGTGAGGGAATTAGAGAAAAGGTAGTGGGGTTAAGAAATAGACTAACGGGTAGAAAGCTTGAGCCAAGAAGAGCATTAAGTGTAAGAGGGGATAATAGGAATCTTGCTTTTGCAACTGGAAATACGGTACATAATTTTCCTTGGGTAAGAAGTATAGATTCAGGTGCTTGGGCTCAAAAGATGGGTTATGTTGAAAATACAAAAATTCCTGTTTCTTCTCCTTGACTTTCCCTATAAAACAACTATAATAATCATACTTATGTAAAGATTCTTGCCAAAGACAGGTTTCTAACCCGCCTTAGGCGGGATTTTTTATCTTTACATAATTTTAAATTTGCACTTTGACAATATATTGGTGAGGAACAAGGATTAAAACTTTTATGAAAAGAAAGCCAAAAGCTTTCCAATCAGAAAGTGGTAGGAATTTTTGTCAGGTTATTCCAATAAAGAAATCTGACAAGGTATTAGTTGTAAAACTAATCCAATTTTTTTGAGAATTTGATCCTGGTTCAGGATGAACGCAGGGGGCGTTCCTTAGGCATGCAAGTCGAACGGGGTCCGTAAGGACCAAGTGGCAGACGGGTGAGTAA
>JACQJU010000116.1 GCA_016204905.1 Candidatus Gottesmanbacteria bacterium
ATACCGCGGGGTAGTGTACAGCAGCACAGGAGGCTCAATTAACATATGGGCTCATCTAATTTTTAGATGTTAACTTGGCTATATCGGTAAAACCCTAAGCTTATCGAAGGGTAATACCGAGGGAACCCATCACAGGATGGGACACCGTAGAGACTACACGCCAAGTCCGCCAACTGGCGGAAAGATATAGTCCGACACTCTGAGTAATCAGAGAAACAGTAAGCATAATCTCCTAGACCGGGCGCAACTCCCGGCTCCGCAACATAAGTAAAAACAGAGCCTTATAAGGCTCTGTTTTTTATTCATTGTATAAGGTACAGCGAGACTGTATTATGAAATTATGAAAATAATTCAAGAAACAGAAAATCAGCTTGTAGCAAAACAAAGCAATATAGGAAATATATTATTTGGTATGATTTTTGTATTTATGGGTATTGGAGTAAATATATTAGCTCTTGGGATCATAACATTTATCATCGGAATAAGCTTTTTTCTGGCAGGTGTTTATATCATTATGAGTTCAAAATCAGCAAAAATTACCCTCTCGCGTTTAACGAAAAATCTTACTATTGAGTATGTGGGATTTCGTTACAAAAAAGTTTTAGATATTAAGTTTGATGAGATTAAAGAAGTTGCTATTGAACAATACATCTTTGATAGTATGATATATACGGGACCCCGTAGTCCACAGGAAATCAATTTGATTATTTGTTTGAAAAATGATGAAGAAATTTTAGTAAATGCTGGTGAATCGGGAAATACTTATATTTTGGGAGTTCAACTCCAAAAAGGATTAATTAATATTAAGGACAAGAATTTAGAGATTGCAAATAAAATTTCAGACTTTATAGGAGTACCTTTTACTGATAGAAGAGGTAAGACTTTGAGAGAAGGCTTTTCTAATTATGAGCTTAGGCTAAAAACTAAGTGAAATATTCCATAGTAAATTTACCTAAAACAGGTTCTGATTTCTTCCAGACTCCGCAACATAGGACCGATAACAAATCAGAACTTAAGAAACAAGACCGCTGCAAGGTGCTCTTTTTCTTAATCGGTTGATTTATTCGCATGCTATAATAACCATCACAGATGGAAGGATTGATTTCATTATTTTTGATCGCAGGAAGTATCTTGGCAATCGGTAAAGGTTCTGATTGGCTCACTGATTCTCTCATCCCTATTGCCCGCAAACTCGGTGTTTCTGGTTCGTCAGTTGGTTTAATATTAGTATCTGCGGCAGTAAGTCTTCCGGAAATACTCGTGGCGATCTATGCAAGCTTGAGTGGTTACCCGACAATCAGCTTGGGAGTGGTCTTAGGATCAATTATCTGCAACATTGGTCTCATGACTGGTTTGTCAGCCCTTGCCAAACCTCTAAAAGTCAGTTTGACGACCATTTTACGTGATGGAGTGTTTTCTATCGTAGTTCCCATTCTTGTGTTTGCGGTAAGCACCGGAGGTCAGATTACTAGACTTGAGGGGCTTGCGTTCTTTCTCCTCTTTATTCCATATACTATCAATGTACTTTTGTACGAAAAACAAAGAACTACCGCACAAAAGAGCGCTCATGTTGAAGAAGTGCTTATCGAGCTTGATCTGATCGGCTTTGATTTTGGAAAACTCAAACCCGGTTGGTTTACGTTTGGGTTAGGACTCCTGTTTCTTCTGGGAGGAGCCCAAGTTTTTAGTGGACAACTGATACATCTGGCGCAACAGTTTCGGATTAACGAACTTTTGATTGGTTTGACGCTTGGCGCACTTGGTCCATCAATTCCTAATATTGTTGCTGCCTACAAAGCTACTAAAAAAGGCATGGGTGAGATTGCGGTATCAGAAACACTCGGTTCCAATATTTTCACTATGCTCGTAACACTTGGGATTTCGGCCATGTTAGCTCCGATCATCATTTCCGACGAATGGTTAAATTTTGATCTTCCAGCGCTCATCCTTATGAGCTTTCTGTTATTTATCTTTATTCTGACAAAACATACCATATCGAAACGGGAAGGATTCATTCTTTTAAGTGGGTATATAGCTATCGTAGTGATTCAAATAGTGAGAAGTTTTCTTTGAACCATGCTACTGAGATTAACCCAGAAATTATACGAAATATTTAAAAAAATCATCAGGTCTATTTTTACGGGTATCGGTAAGTCAATCAACGAGTTTATCGATAAGTATTAGCTTAAAACTGAAGCGGCCGAGTGAGGAAACAAGTTCTAATTTCTTCCAGTCACATAAAAATTCTTGAGAGAATTTTCAGTGTAAAC
>JACQJU010000117.1 GCA_016204905.1 Candidatus Gottesmanbacteria bacterium
GAAGACTAAATCAGTATATCAATGGGAAAAAATTGCAAAGGAAGCGAAATTGGATAAAAGATCTAGGGAACTGAGATTTAAAGTTTTGAATACTGTAAATGCTGTGCGTAGGGGTCATGTAGGTTCGGCTTTTTCTTCTATGGATATAGTGAGAGTTTTGTATGATCATTTTTTACGGTTTAACCCCCAAAACCCTAATTGGGAGGAAAGAGATAGATTTGTTTTTAGTAAGGGGCATGGATGTTTATCGCTGTATACACTTTTGGCAGAAAAAGGTTTCTTTCCCGAAAAAGATTTGTATACTTTTTGTAAATTTGGTTCTAGACTAGGGGGTCATCCGCAGTATGGCAAAGTACCGGGAGTAGAGGCGTCTACTGGTTCTTTGGGACATGGTTTGTCGATGGGGTTGGGGATGGCAGTGGCACTTCGTATAAAAAATGCGGGTCCTGCCACTCGGCAGCCCCATCGCCACCCACGAGGGGACCCCGGCGTTGGGGCTCCCCGCCTCGTGTCACCCGCATTTTCACTACCGCGTGTTTTTGTTCTTTTATCTGATGGGGAGTGTAATGAGGGGTCGACATGGGAGGCAATATTGGCTGCAAGTAAGCATAAACTAGATAATTTACTTATTCTTGTTGACTATAATAAAATGCAAAGTTATGGAAAAACTTATGAGGTGCTTGATTTGGAACCATTTAGAGCCAAATGGGAAGGCTTTGGGTTTAGAGTAGAGGAGGTAAATGGGCATCATGTACCTTCAATTAGATCTGCTATTAAAAAATATTTGAAATTGAAGGGGCCTAGGGTGATAATTTGTCATACTATAAAAGGTAAAGGGGTGCCTTTTATAGAACAAAATCCCTCTTGGCATCATAAACATATGATAACTGATGAGGAAATGGAGAGATTATATAGGGAATTAGTACATTATTAATCTTTTGCATTTCTCACAAAAAGATGTGGATATTTGCTTGTTTTTCTAACTTCGGGAAGTCCGGGGGTCCCTCGGTTGATAAATCAACCGATACCCCACGTTTGCCGCTCAGTAAGAAAAATCTACACAAATATCCAATTTTGTTCGAAATTGCAAAAGATTTATATTTTTAATAGCTATGCGCGATACATGTCTTAATGAAATTTATAATTTAGCCAAAAGGGATAAAAGGGTAGTTTATATTGGGTCTGATTTATCGCCTAATACTCTCGAGAACTTTAAAAGAGATTTTCCTGATAGGTATTTTATGGAAGGTATTTCCGAGGCTCATATTGTCGGTATGGCGGCGGGAATGGCGATGAATGGGTATATACCCTATATCAATACTATAGCTACTTTTTTGACCAGGCGCTGTTTTGAGCAGGTGGTAGATGATGTCGCGGTGCATAATTTGCCGGTAAGATTTGTAGCTAGTGGAGGAGGTTTAATTTATGCGCCATTGGGACCCACCCATATTGCCTTTGACGATATGGCGATACTTCGGCCTATTCCTAATATGACTATTGTGGCTTGTGCCGATGCAGCTGAGATGAGAAAATTTATGCCCCAAACTCTTTCTTGTAAGGGACCAATATATATAAGGATATCAGGCGATCCTAAAGTGACGGGTGACTTACCATTTAAAATAGGACGGGCGCAAGTAGTTAAAAAGGGGAAAGATGTGTTTCTAGTTACGACTGGAGTTTGTTTAAAAACGGTAATTGATGCTTCTAGCATATTAAAAAGAAAAAACATTGAAAGCACGATACTTCATGTTCCGACTGTGAAACCACTAGATAAGAAAACTTTGCTGAGCCAATTGAGAGCTGCAAAAGTAATAGTCACTGTGGAGGAGGGGACTATCTATGGGGCACTGGGAAGTGGAGTTGCCGAAGTGTTAGCGGAGGCTAATTTTGGTAAACCCAAAAAGTTTCAAAGGATAGGTATAAATGATGAGTTTCCGGTAAAATATGGATCACAAGCGGAACTGATGAAATATTATAGAATAACGCCGGAAAATGTAGTAAAAAATGTATTGAGTTTGTTAAAGCATTAGTTTTAATTAAACCACCTCGGATGGTGGCAGGCTGAACGCAGTGAAGCCCTGCCTGCCGGCAGGCAGGCATGACTCCTCCGAGGTGAAGGAATTACCGACCAAATTCTTCTTTTACTTTTTCATCAAGATATATTTTTACGAGTGACTGGTAGGGTACGTCTTTTTTGTTGGCTATCATTTTCAGTGAATCCAAAAGAGATTGGGTAACCCTTATAGTGATAGTTTTGGTTGATAGCTTGAGATTTGGGAAAGATGGATTGATTACTGAATTGTTGATATCAAAATATTCAGTCGTATCATGAGTTGACCAAAACTTGTCTTCCTCAGCCTCATTTTTAAATCTGGGAATTGGTTTTAATTTTTTCATGCAAGATCACCTCCTACCATTTTAAACTCTTTCTTTTCTTTATTACTTTGATTTCTGGCTGATATTACCCTAATTTTATTGTTTCTAACTGTAAAAACCATTGCTAATAGCCTGTTTTTATCTGTATGTCCATATACCCGAAATCTTTCTTCTTTTTGAGAATGTGTCTTATCCTGAGTAATAATAAGTGGTTTATGTAAAAAACATTCCTCGCATTCTTTTGCTCCCACATTGTGTTTTTTGATATGGTCAAGATTTCCCGTGTTCCAATCAAATCCATTAAAATTAGCAAAATCAAAATCCATCTTTGTATTTAATCATACAATACAAAGATGTGCTTGTCAAGACTGTAGATAGCCTTCTGGCTTGCATTTTTACCAGAGAGAGAGTACATTATAGGTCATTTTCGAGAAAGCAAAGGAAGGCTTTCTGCGCCTGATTGTTTGTTTTCTGGAAATAATTTTTCCCGACGTATTGGTCGGGATCCCGACTTTTCGTCGGGATAATTTTGCACGTTAAAATCTTGCGGAACGTCTGACGTTCCTGCCACGTTTGACCTGGCGGAATAATCTTTCGCCCAGGCGAAGTCTAAAGGGAGAGGAGAGAAATTAGTATAACTCATCTGCGGCCGCAGTTGAATTATAAATAAATATCCTTTTTCTCTAGACTTCGCTTGGCGGCATCGACTGAACCGGGTTTCGGAGATCGATGCGATGGGGCGGAAAAGCGAAGGGAAGGAGGACAGTATGATTATTGCAAGTGAGCTTCGGGAAGGGCAGTATTTCCATGTTGCCGGAAGTGTTAACGTTTACCAAACTGGCAACGTGGGAAGCCAGTTCGTGGGCGCAACTTTAGCCTGTGGGCATACCAAAGATGCGGCTGACGAACTCGAGCTTGGTTTACTTGAGAAGGTAGAGGTTTTGTCCCCGTCTCAAGTGGTACTGCATCAGGCAGACGGTAATTGGCGCCTTTGGAGTTAGTCGGGGACCGCCCTCTCCGAAAAATCCTAGAGGAAAGGAGGTGAATCTCGTGAGTGCTAAAGCTCAAGCCAAGGCAGTAATCGTGAGGGGTTACCGTAGCGTTTACGAGCGGAACGTCGGTTTTAGACACGTGGAGGAATTAATTGTCTCAACCGTCGAGGAGCTTGAGAAAGCCATCAGTGAGTTGGAGAGAAAGAGGTTGTTCCTCAATTACTCCCGCGAGGATGGTACGCCAATCACTGGTCGGGCGGATGACGCGAAAGATTACCTCAGATCATAATCGGCCTGAGGCCGCCCTCTCCGAAAAATCTAACCCGAAGTGGGAGGGAGGTGAGGAGAAATGAATAAGAGTTTGTCTTTCAGGATCGATTCGGACAATGATATCGTGGCACCGATTGTCTATTGGGAAGCATTGAGTCGGATTGATCCTGATTTATATGAGAAGGCGGTGGGTCCGTTTGCAACTAGGAGCGAAGCTGAAGCCGTGCTGGAAAAGATCAGGACAAAGCTCTTCCTGAATCTGAAACAAATTCAGGACCGGGCTCAGATGTTGAGCGAGGGAGATAGTTTTATCGCTATCGTTGAGAATGCCACCCTTGCAGAAGCAAACTGGCTCCAGCAGAGATTCCTCTCTACAGGTTATCAGACGAGTTATGTTGAAAGACCGGGAGGATACGAGTTCCAAGTGGCTCGGCCTACTCCGCAAGATCGATGATGTAAGACCCACCGCGCGAGGTGGTAGTGATGAGTATTTTGGTCATTTTCGCGCGGTGGTTTTTTTATGGCCTGAACTAAGAATTGTAATTTATATAAGTAAGTAATTTAATGAGAGTCTCTTTCATATGCGGTCGCATATCAGATAGACTTTTGTTTGATAGTGCTTTATGCTTTTATATTTTTGATGCATAATAAATTATATTGTTACACTATTTAATAAAGTGGAGATTTTGAATGGGCAATTTGAGCCATTAAGGCAAATGAAGAGACTTAGAGAATTAACGGACAATTCTAAAGCCCATTTCTTTAAAGTTAGAATCGAAAGTTAATACATCTCGCAGGCCATAATCTTTCATGAGCGCGAAGCTGGTGCAGTCAGTGAAACTCCAGATTTTGTCTTTGTTATATCTGAAGAAGATGGTTCTTGCGGATTGAAATAAAGATTCGCTGATGAATATAAATGTTACTTTTCGCTTAATAAATACATCCCGGTCAAATGTTTCTGCGCGTTTGTATCCTATTTTGGGATGGGATTTAAGGAGGGCAATTAGAGCTTCGTCGTATACGTAATCGGTAAGGAGTATTTCTAATTCCTGGTATTGCGATTTTAGTATTTTTAATATCTGTTGAGCGTTGTGGTGAAATTGATCTTTATGATTATAATATGCAATGAAGAACCCGGTATCTGCAAATACTTTCATGGTCTCACTTTTGGAGTGCCGTAGATGTAATGATCATGGTTGATTGATCCGTCAGTGATACCACCTTTTAGATTTTCTATTTCTTTTAAAGATTCCAGGAGGAGTGAAGCGGCATTTCTCTTCTTTTTTACTGATTTTCTCTTTTTAGACTCTCGTAATTTTTCTCCAAGAAATTCTCTTGCCAACTGTGCAAAAGTCTGCTTGCGTGTGGCAGCCAGATGCTTTAATTCCTGATACTGATTGTCCGGCAGATAGAGCTGTGTTCGTGTCATATAGGACTAATATACAGCATGCTGTATGTGGTGTCAAGATTCATCTGGTGCGGCTGGGTTTTTTTTATGGCCTGAACTAAGAATTGTAATTTATATAAGTAAGTAATTTAATGAGAGTCTATTTCATATGCGGTCGCATATCAGATAGACTTTTGTTTGATAGTGCTTTATGCTTTTATATTCTTGTTGTACAATAAGCGAAATTAAATTGCCATGGGAAAACTCATAAATTTAGTTACGCCCCTACATAAAAGGACAAAGAGGGATTATATTGCTCGAATGACTGACAATAAAGTGGAGGCGATGAGGGTGGCCAGGAAGTATGAATATGATTATTGGGATGGAGCGAGGCGGTATGGTTACGGGGGATATAAATATGATGGAAGATGGAAGGTAGTAGCTCAGAAGTTAATTAGAATTTATAAACTGAATAATAAATCAAAGATTCTTGACGTTGGTTGTGGTAAAGCTTATCTACTATTTGAATTAAAAAAAGTTTTGCCGGGGGCCGAGGTAAGGGGATTTGATATCTCCAGGCACGGTTTAAAAAAAGCACCTGAAGAGATAAAGCCTTATTTATCTCGTTATAAAGCTCAAGATAAATATCC
>JACQJU010000121.1 GCA_016204905.1 Candidatus Gottesmanbacteria bacterium
AAAAAGCAGAAGCAAAAATAGAACCCAAACCAAAGTCTGAATTTTACCAGGCTGTAGGTAGACGTAAAGAATCAACAGCTAGAGTCCGACTGACCATATCACCCAAAGAGCTGATGATTAAAGGTAAATCCTACAAAAAAGGAGATATTGTCGTAAACGATATAGCAGCAAGCGATTATTTCCGGGGTAAAATTTATCCGCAATTATACACCCATCCTTTCAAGATTACAGAAACTCAAGGCCGCTTTATTACTACAGTGAAAGTAGAAGGCGGCGGAATATCAGGCCAATTGCAAGCCATGATGCATGGTATTGCCAGGTCACTAGAAAAGATAGACAAAGAAAAGTATCGACCGATTCTCAAAAGAGAAGGACTTCTAAAACGTGATCCTCGTACCAAAGAAAGAAGAAAAGCCGGCTTCGCCCAAAAAGCGAGGGCAAAGAAACAAAGTCCAAAACGTTAATTTTTACCCCGATATTTTCTCTTCATCCTCTTACATTTCCTACAAGATTATCTTACATTAAAATTCTAACCTAGTATTAGAAACACTAAACTAGCGGGTTAGGGAGGTGAAAGGAGGTGGAATAAATGGACATATTATTATGGATACTCTTCGGAGCAATTGCAGGATGGGCAGCATCAATTATTATGGGTACAGACATCAGGCAAAGTACTCTCGGTGATATAGTTCTAGGCATCATCGGTGCAGTCGTAGGAGGTTTCATCATGAATCTCTTAGGACAGCCGGGAGTAACCGGATTTAATATTTATAGTCTCATAGTTGCCGTACTTGGTGCGGCAGCATTGATTTACGCAGGAAGAGTTTTACATCGTTAACTATTTTCTTACACCTGAACCTTTAACACATATATATAAAGGTTACTAATTTGTTGGTTAAAAATGTAAAAATATGACAAAGCATATTCTTATTATTGACGATGATTTAGAAATACTCGAAGTCATCAAGATTGTATTGGAAGAAAAAGGCTACGAGGTTACAACTCTATCAGACGGCAACAGCTTGACCCAAAAACTACAACTAAATATACCTGATCTAATCCTTCTTGATATTTGGATGTCAGGGATAGATGGACCGGAGATTGCCAAGAGTTTAAAAAGCGACGAAAAGACAAAAAAAATACCTATCATCATGATCTCTGCTAACAACGAAGGTGCTCGTCTAGCCAAAGAAGTACAAGCAGAGGAATTTCTAGCTAAACCTTTTGATATCGACGATCTCCTAAATATAGTCAATAAATATTTAAGTTAGCGTTGATGCTCCAATTCAGAATAGACTACGGTCCGATGACTATAATTTTGAGCATTCCTATTCCAATCACCGCCACAAGTAATTAGATTGAGTCTCTTTTTAGCATAGTCACCAAACACTTCTACTAGAGGAAATTCATCATGGGGATAGGAAGCAATATTTACTACTTTAAATGTATACGTGTTTCCTAGATTATCAATGACTTTTATACGCTCTCCCTCCCTCATCGATAATAAGTTATAAAAAACAGATGGATCGCCAGTCTGAGTATCCAGATGTCCGGCAATCACTGCATTACCTATTTCCCCTGGTTTATATCCCAGATTGTACCAGGCTACATTATAGACATCCTTGGGTATGTCCATGCTACCTTCTGCATTTAGACCCACCCCTTCGACCGTAGCCTCAACACCTAGACTTTCTATGACTAATCTTTCCGGTAACCCGATTGGTATTGGAGTTACTGTAATTGCATTAGTTTCCGCCGATTTGATCTCTGTAATCTGTGTAGTATTATTATCGGTTTCAGAATATAAAATAACACCAGCGGCAAATAAAATAACTAACAGTATAAAAACCTTTACTCTCTGCATAGAGACGGTATTATAATACAAAGCAATCCCTATTTCCTCTTAGTTACCAAATCCCCTTGACATAGTTTGATTTCCTGTGTTATAGTACACCCTCCTTTATGTTGAAACTTCTGCCTAAATTTCAGCAAAAATATCTACCCATTTCCTATAATTTCAAATTTTCTTTTCATTTTGATAAGCAGTCTTTTTACGCCCTGAATTGGCGAGTTTTTTTCGTGAGCTTGATCCTGGGATTTCTCTTGGCTTTTGTGCAAAATATTATTGCTGGTTTACCCAATATCAGCCCACTTTCATTTACGTCAACTACAGATAATTTTTACAAACTCCTACCTAAATTAGAAAATATTCCCAATAACTTTTCGCTCACCACCAAACAGTCATTTATTCCTCAAACTTTTGCTTCAGGATCTTTTGATCAGGCAACCGCTTATACAGTAGTCGATCTAGATAGTGGCAAAGTAATAGCCGAGAAGGATTTGACTGGCCGTCACAAGATAGCCTCTATCACCAAAATTATGACCGCTATTGTAGCTCTAGATTTAGCCTCTCCTGAGGAATATTTTACCGCCACTCGTCGCGCAGCTAGAGAACAACCTACCAAAATAGGTTTAGTGGTTGGACAAAAGATGAAATTAGAAGAACTCCTCAACGCCGTCCTTCTGACTTCCGCCAATGATGCTGCCGCCATGATCAAGGACGGTATTGACGCCAAATATGGTTCTTCTGTTTTCATCAGAGCCATGAATGCCAAAGCCTCATTTCTTGATTTGAAAAATACCAGCTTTGATAATCCCCAAGGATACGATGGAGATTTAAACTATAGTAGTGTTGGAGATTTAGCTATACTGACCAATTACGCTCTTACCAACTATCCACTGATTAGAGATATCGTCGAAAAAGATTACCAGTTTCTAGCCCAAGATTCTTACCACAAACAATATGACCTCTACAACTGGAACGGTCTCCTTGATGTCTATCCCCAAGTCAAAGGAGTCAAGATAGGTAATACTGATAAAGCAGGCAAAACTACCGTGGTAGTTTCCGAAAGAGAAGGCAAAAAACTAGTCGCAATACTTTTGGGAGCCCCGGGAGTCCTCGAGCGAGATCTTTGGACCGCAGATTTATTAGATTATGGTTATCATGAAGAATATGGCTTAGAAGAAATAAACATCACCGAAAGTGACCTCAAACACAAATATAGCACCTGGCAATACTTCCACTAACCTCTACGCCCTCCCCACGTTCCACCCGCCGGGTGGAACAGCTCTGCACCCTTTATTGACAACCACTTAAATATAGTTATATCCTAAATTATGGCCGCAAAACGACAAGTTATTTTGGCAGATGGAGAGTATTACCATATTTTTAATCGTGGAGTAGAAAAACGCACCATATTTACCGACAAAAGAGAATATCAACGAGCTTTAAAGCTCTTATATTACTATCACTATACGAATTTACCTCTGAAATTTTCTCGCTTCAATGAAATACCTATTGAAGAAAGAGAAAAAATCCTAGAGATATTAAGAAGGAAAAATAAATTGGAAGTACAAATCATCGCCTATTGTCTCATGCCAAATCATTTTCACTTCCTTCTAAGGCAAGAAAGAGAAAAAGGAATTGCAAATTTTGTTTCCAACTTCTCTAATAGTTATTCTAAATACTTCAACACTAAACACGATCGTGTAGGACCACTTTTCCAAGGAGTCTTTAAGGCAGTTAGAGTAGAGACCGATGCCCAACTACTTCATCTTTCTAGATATATTCATCTTAATCCAATAAGTTCTTTTTTGATCAAAGAGGAAGAGCTTGATAATTATCCGTGGTCATCGTTACCAGAATATTTAGGTACAAAGGAAGAAAAAGTAGTGAATCCTGCAATAATTCTCTCAAGATATAAGAACATTCAAAATTATAGACAATTTGTACATGATCAAATAAGTTATGCCCAGAATCTAGAAAAGATAAAACATTTGACATTAGAATTAGAAGAATAGGTGCAGACGTATTCCACCCGCCGGGTGGAACAGCTCCGGGTGGAACAGCTGTTCAGCAAAGCATATCTCTGAGACCACAATAGTTTCATCCAATTATTTAGGGTTTAACTATTACCAAAGCAGATTCTAATGGGACTATTGTCAGAAGATGACAAAGAGATTAAAATCCTAACAGATGACTGACAATCTATCAAACGTTAAAAAAAACTTCGCTCAGTTTTCTCATGACCTGAAAAATTCAGTGATGGGAATCAGCATCAATACCCAGATGATCAAAAAGTTTGGCGGGGATAAACATATCGCCGAATATGCCGCTAAAATCGAAAAAAGATTGGAAGATATACTAAAACAATTAGAAGAATTCAGGAGAAGTATAGATTCTTAAGTCTTAATTATGCTTTTATTACGTATCCAAAGCCTCTTGCAGTATTGATCAGTTGCTTTTTAAATCCACTATCAATTTTTTTCCTCAAATAACCTATATACACATCTACCACTCTAGGTTCAATATAATCAACATTCAGCCATATTCTCTGGAGTATCATTTCTCGCGTCAGGACTCTACCTGCATTTATCATCAAATATTGCAGCAATTCATATTCTTTATGAGAAAGATTTATCGTTTTACTACCCCTTTTCACCTCAAATGTTTTAGTATGAAGTTCTAGGTCTCCTACCGCCAGTTTTGACCCATCGTGCTCCAGATGCCTGAGCCTAGCCTTTACTCTAGCGAGTAACTCTTCGCCCTTAAATGGTTTAGTCACATAATCATCAGCTCCCAACTTAAACCCTCTTACTATATCCGAAACATCATTTTTAGCCGTCAAAATTATCACCGGAAGATCGGGATATTTCTTCCTTATTTCAGAAACTACCGACTCTCCAGACAAATTTGGCAATCCAAGATCAAGTATCACTAAATCCGGGCGTTGTTTTTCTATGATAGCTAGTGCTTTCACACCATCAGGGGCATCTACCGCCTGATATCCATTATCCAAAAGTAGTTCGCTTAAGTATTTTCGGAGATCGTTATCATCTTCAATCACCAGGATTAGCTTAACCATATTTTAGACCATTATTGTAACATATGAAGTAAAATTATTTTAGTTCAGAATGTTTGACGAGATATTCGCTATAGTTTATATTGCATACTTATGAACTTTGAAAAATATATTATCTCTTCTCTTGACTACAAAGACGAAGACACATTTATATTACAAATTAAACCCATGGAGGGCAAAGACATTCCTCATTTTACTCCTGGCCAATTTGCCATTCTGAAGTATGATTCTATTGCTAGTGCGCCTCGGACTCACAGCTTCTCCATAGCCTCTTCCCCCAATACCAGAAATTATCTCGAATTTTGTGTCAAAATATATGGCAGTTGGACTAAGATTCTCGGCCAAAAGAAGACTGGTGAGACGATAGAATTATCTGGACCTTACGGCCGATTTACTTACGAAATAGATATAAAAGAAGCTATTTTTCTAGCAGGAGGTATAGGTATTGCTCCGATTATGTCGATGCTCAGGTTTATCCAAGAAACTCAACCCAATATTTTATTTTATTTATTTTATGGCAACAGAACAACTCAAACGATATTGTACAAAGATGAAATAGAAAATATTTTATCCCATTTCCCCAACTCTCAAATGATTCATATACTCTCCCACCTCAAAGATTCCGATCCTTGGGAGGGTTATAGAGGATTTATCACTCCCGAAATTATTCAAAAAGAAGCCAAAAATATGACTGATCCGACCTATTTTATTTGTGGACCCCCAATTTTTGTCCAAAAGATGAAAGATATATTGAATACTCAAAAAGTGAATCCTCAAAATATCAAACAGGAGCTCATTTAGAACTAACTATTATCTGATATAATGTTCCCGTGGAATTTCTTATCCAAATTACCCTAGTCTTATTACTGGTTTTCTTAAATGGCTTTTTCGTTGCCGCCGAATTTGCCCTCGTCTCACTCAGAATTACTAGAGTTGATGAACTTATCAAAAAAGGCAATAAAGTCGCTCCGTTATTAAAAAAAGCACTCGGGGATTTAGATAGCATCATCTCAGCCACCCAGTTGGGTATTACAGTAGCCAGTCTCGCTTTGGGCTGGATAGGTGAGCCCGCAATTGCCAGATTTATTAACCCTTTTTTTTCATTCCTGCCAGAGACTTTCGCCTTTTTTTCCGCTCATACCATTGCTACGGTCATTGCTTTTTCCATCATTACTTTTCTTCATCTGGTGCTTGGTGAACTTGCCCCCAAAACTGTTGCCCTACAACGATCAGAAGTAGTATCGCTTCTGGTCATTGCTCCGCTGACTCTTTTTACCAAAATATTTTGGCCTATTATAGTAGTCCTCAATGGCGCAGGTAGTTTAGTTCTTAAATTATTTGGTTTATCCGCTCCCTCCGGACATCAGCTAGTCCACTCCGAGGAAGAAATCAAGATGTTACTTGATCAAAGCAGCCTTGGAGGTGTTATTCCCCGCCAAGAAGTAGAGATGGTGAGAAATGTCTTTCGGATGGGAGACGTATCAGTCAAAAACATCATGGTACCTAGAACAGACATCATCGCCTTTCCTACATCTTCCACATTTAGCGAGTGCATAGCTAAAATCCAAAGAACTCTCCATAGCCGCTACCCTATCTACGAAGGCTCCATAGATAACATCATTGGTTTTGTCCATGTAAAAGATGTTTACCGAGAAATTATCAAAAATAAAACTGACAAAAGACTTATAGATGCCAATATTGTCAGAGAAATTATTCATCTACCTGAACGGAAAAAAGCCAGTGAAGCTCTTCTTGATCTACGCCGTGGGCGTATCCATATCGCCGTCGTCAATGATGAGTATGGTGGTACTGCCGGCATACTCACTCTAGAAGATATTATTGAAGGATTAGTAGGGGAGATTCAAGACGAATTTGATGCTCCTCAAAAAGATATTATAAGAGAATCTGACGGAAGCTTTATTATAAGAGGCCAAACCCCTGTAGGCAAAGTGCAACGCAAAGCAAAAATTGCTATCAAGGGATTAGGTTATACTACCATAGGTGGGTTCGTCTTTGGCCTCTTGGGAAGAGAGCCTAGAGTAGGTGACAAAGTAGAGATAGGCACCGTCTCATTTGAGGTACTCAAATTGATAGGCGAGCGTATAGTCTTACTGAGATTGAGGAAATTACCCAGTAAGTAGATCTAGGGAATAACTATTATCGAAGGTCCAATAGTAGGAGATAGTATAGTTGTAGGAGTAGGGTTTGTCGTCGGAGAGGAAGTTGGTTCTGCTGTAGGAGCAGTTGTAGGTTCTGGCGTCGGAGTGGGTTCTGCCGATGGCTCGGGTGTGGGTGATAGATCTTCTGGACAGTTAGATTTAGGCGCCTCCCTTGCCCGGAAAACTTCACTACCTCTTCTCTGACAATCTTTGCAAGCAAACTGAAAATTATCCAAGCAGATAGTGACCTCTATTACAGAGGATGGTCTGGCAAAGTTTCTTACCGGCTTACCCCTATGTACCGACTCCATCACATCATGCCAGATAGGAGCCGCTCCTATAGACCCAGCCACTCGTCCCATGGGTGTATTATCATTGTTTCCTATCCAAACACCAGTCACATAATCAGGTGTATATCCTACAGTCCAAGCATCCCGGAAATCATCGGTTGTACCCGTTTTGGCACCCGCTTGTCGAGACAGGAGTAGGGCACTTCCAGATCCAAAAATTTCGCTTCTTGATTGATCATCGGATAATATATGAGTTGTTAGATAAGTAGATACTTCATCTATTATCTGGCGATCGCCCTCTCCACCTATAAATTCTCTACCCTCTGTCTGGGAAAAATTTAAAAGATTTTCTATACCATCTTGAGATTTTTCTTCACTTTTGGATACCGGATCGTAAATATATATTTTATTGTCAAATTTATCTTCTATAGATAATATAAAATGACTATTGACTAGCTTCCCACTAGTAGCTAGCACTCCATAAGCCCTCGTTAGTTCAAACAATTCTACCTCACCTCCACCCAAAACGAGGGCTAGTCCATATCGACTGGGATCCGTAAGCGTAGTTATACCCATCGCCCTTGCCAACTGGATAGCATCAGCCACTCCTACTTTCTGCAGTAGCGCAACAGAAGGAACATTGAGAGAATTAGCCAATGCCCTTCTGATAGTTACATCGCCTCGAAACTTATTGTCATAGTTTTTAGGTTGATAGCCATTGAAATTAGTTGCTCGGTCAGAAAGCAGATCAATGGTTTTGTGTCCTTCCGCAAAAGCTTGGGTATAGACAATCGGTTTAAACGCCGATCCCGGTTGTCTTTTGGCAAAAGCCACATTAAATTTCCCAAATTGTTCATTATCCCAGTCAGTGCTTCCTACCATCACCAAAACTTCACCCGAATTAGGATTGATAGTGACTAATCCACCATTGGTTACTTTCTGACCTATCAATCTCTTGACTTGATTTGTCAGTATAGTTTGTGCTCGTTGTTGTAAAGCTAGATCGAGAGTCGTAGTTACTCTAAACCCACTTCTTCTTACTTCATCCTCACCATATTTCTCATAGAGCAAATCTCTGACAAACAAAGCAAAATGAGGAGCTTGGCTATTTGTTTGATCGGCCGGGGGATCAGCATATTTTATCTCCTCTTTTTTTGCTTGGTCTTTTTCCTGGCGCGTTATGTATCCTTGCATTTCCATCTGGTCCAAAACTAGATTTTTTCTATTATCTAGACTTTCACTATCTCCTCCAAAAGGCGTCAATCTTGATGGCGCTTGGGGCAAAGCAGCCAGTATTGCCGCCTCACCCAGAGTTATCTGGCCGACCGATTTATTGAAATAAGTTTTTGAAGCCTCTTCCACTCCATAAGCGCCAGCTCCATAATATATAGAGTTTAGATACATCTCGAGTATTTTATCTTTGCTATATCTTCTTTCTACCTCAAAGGAAAGTATTATCTCCTGATATTTACGCTGCACAGATTTTTCTGGTGATAATAGTGCATTTTTGACCAACTGCTGAGTGATAGTCGATCCACCAAATCGCACAGGTGATGCAGAAAGTAGATTATTATATAAGGATCTGGCTATCGCTCTGATAGAAAAACCTGGGTGACTATAAAATTCTTTATCCTCTATAGCAATTGTGGCATCGGTTAATTTTTTTGGTATATTTTCTATCAAAACAGGCTGGAAATCTTTCACCCCTTCACTTTTGAATATCGCCTTACCAGTCCGGTCATACAGAACCAATCCTATATTATTCCGATTCATGAGACTTTCAGCAGTAGCTAGGTCTCCTACGTAGTAAAAATAGGTAAAAACGCCAAAAAAAACTATTGTTATCAACCCTCCACCTATTACCCATGGCCAATAACGCAAAATTCGCCTCAGCGCAGTTTTTATTTTTGCATTAAGATTCTCCACGTAGTCTATTATAACGTTAAACATATACGATAAGAACCCGACCTCAATTTGATAAGAATAAAGAAAGAAGTATACTGAGTAATTGGTAATTAAGTAATTGAGTAATTAAGAATTCTACATATTTTCCAAATTACTTAATTTCCCTGCCTGCCGGCAGGCAGGTATTTACTTAATTATCTAAAATTTCATGACCCGTAAACTATTTATATTAGGAATTTTACTCTCGATTATAATATTCCTCTTCCGTTTCTCCTACATCGGTTTTGGTGTTTGGGGAGATGGGCTAGGGTACTATGTTTATACCAGGAGCCTCTACTTTGACCACGATATAGATTTCCACAACGAATACAATCATTACAAAGAAGCCAGATGGTTCTGGCTCCCGACAGAGACCAAAACCGGCCTCATCCACAATCACTGGAGTGTCGGGCCTGGAGTATTATGGCTTCCGTTTATGGCACTTGGCGATGGTCTAGCCAAATTATTAGTTGCCACGGGTTTACCCATTCAGACCGACGGTTATTCTCCTCCTTATGAGATTATTGTCGGTATTGGCAATATTCTTTATGGATATGCTGGCATTTATTTACTCTACAAATGGTTAAGAAATTATTTTTCCCAGAATATCAGTTTTATTTCCACACTCTCGATTTATCTATCCACCAATCTTATTTTCTATATTTCCTTCGAACCCAATCTTTCCCACGGCGTCTCATTTTTTATAGTGTCCCTTTTTCTTTATCTCTGGCAAAAGATTGTAAGAATTTCCCCAAGGCCTGGCCTTAGAGAAATTCTTACATATGCGGCTTTAGGACTTATTGGTGGTTTAGCAGCAATTATTAGACATTATGATGCAATATTAATATTAGTTCCTGCCATTCCATTATTTCTAGAATTTATCAAAGGCCAAAAACAAAATATTAAATATCTATTTATATTCCTTCTCTTCTGGTTTATTGGTATATCACCTCAGTTATTATCCCAACAAATAATCTATGGCCACTTCTGGTATCAACCCTATCTTCTCGAAGGCAAAAGAGAAGCTCTATCATTGAACAATCCTCATATTTGGAATACTTTATTCTCTCTCCGCCGTGGACTCTTCTTCTGGTCACCGATTCTTCTTTTGTCTCTCATTGGATGGTCAACATGCCTTAAGACACCTCGGGGGTGGCAGCCCCTAAGACACCTCCGAGGTGGCCCCCTGCCTGCCGGCAGGCAGGGAAGGGGACTCCTCGGATGGTGGAGTAAACAGAAAAAAGATCGTGAGTATCAAAAATTATTATTAATATTTCTTTTGGTATTTATTACTCAATGGCAGGTCATAGGCCATTGGAATGCGGCTCTTTCTGCGGGATACGGAGCCCGTATGTATATTAGTAGTTTCCCTCTCTTTGCCTTTGGCCTTGCCCTCTTTTACCAAAAACTAAAAAGTATAAAATTTATATCAATGATATTGATTATATTTACTCTCTGGAACTTTCTTCTTCTTACTCAATTCTTCGTGGACAAACGTCTTCTTGAGGGCCAGTTATCATTAGGAGCCATTATCACCGGCCAAGTCACCAGTCTCTACCTACTTCCATCAAAAATTCAGGAGACAATAAGCCGTTAGCACAGAAAAAGAATCTCAAGCCACCGGCCTCACAAAGGCCTAAACTTATGACTAAAATACACTCCGCACAAGATACCATAACTCCCAAAAATTTTTCAATCACCCCAAAGGGTTTACCCTGAGAGTAGTCGAAAGGCTATCCTTTTTGAGAGGAGGACTTTCCTTTTGGGAACGTTGATTTTTTTTGGGAGCTGGGATCCTGTTTATGCCCGAAGGCAGATACGGTCGCAGATATTGCAACCCACGACCGTATCCTTTGCGGGGTCATTAGCTTGTATCCCACTTGATGACCAGCCACCCAAACCAGCTGAAAAACGCAACCGTCGTCGCCAGTGTCCCAATCGCTGTCACCAGATACTTGAGATACTCTGGTGATGCCCAACCGATGAACCACCCGATCTGGAAGATCACCCATAGGATAATTAACACCGGGCCAAGAATATCTGACGGTGTGAGTCGGTCCTCATCCCCTTTTCCGGGTGGTAGGAACTGGACAACTATATATATGAATGCCAGGCCAAAATTGCCTAGCGCGTAAACTTGGTCTTTCAACAGACCGCTGTGTGCTGTGTTGGTAAACCCCCATACAGCAGCAATCAGAGCGATACTGGTCAAGACCGCCGCGAGCGCATATAGTAAGAATGTCCGCGCATTCATAGTTACCTCCAGACAGTCTCTATTCATATCAAAGTTGTTGAAATGAATAAGACTTTACTTACATTTATTGGGAGAAAAATTTGTTTTCTTTCA
>JACQJU010000008.1 GCA_016204905.1 Candidatus Gottesmanbacteria bacterium
CCCTATACCCTATACCCTATACCCTATCCATGCTGCGGTAGATATTGGACAAAAGTTTGGCTTTGGAGACATACAGTCTTTAGGAGAAGGGACCTCTAAATTAGTTACTCCATTCTTTTCCATAGCTGCAGTACTGGTAGTAATCTATTTTCTGCTTGGAGCTTTTAAATACTTAAAATCTGCAGGAAATAAAGAAGAGGTAGAGGGAGCAAGACAAATGATAACCCATTCTATGATTGGCTTTATTATCTTAATCTTTGCCTTTTTTATCCTGCAGATTTTATTATCTAACTTATTAGGAATTAAGAGTTTAAAGCTATTCTAAAAAATTAATTTGGAGGATGAATATGAGGATGAATACGTTCTACCACAAACTCTCTGGTAGCTGCTGCCAAGCCTAAACCCAATCCTACAGCACCCGCAATAAGTCCTGATGTCCAATCAAAACTCCAAGGCCGATTTTCTGCAGCAATTCTAGCTGTATTCGCTGCTTCTTGAGAAGCCCGACAAGCTTTTAATTCTTCTTCTTTTTGTTTTATTTCAGTTGCTATTTTTTGTCTTTCTTCAGCTAAAGCCTCTCTAATAGCTTCGTTTTTAAGATCATTAAAATCTTTTGCTCGCAGATATACATAATTTGGATCAGGGACAGGTGTAACCTGCACCTCTTCTCTAACTATTTTAGGCACTTCCACAATCTCAGGTTTACATATAGCAGGTTGTACTACTTGCTGAGGCACTATTATAGCTCCGGGAGAACTTTGCTGCTGTTGCTGCTGTGGAGGCGGAGGAGGCACAGCAAAAGCAGGATTACGAAAATCATCAAGCGCTTTTTGAAGTTCTGAAAGACCTTCTAGTGTTTCCTTCGTGCCTGCTATCTGAGTAGCAAATGCATTAGGAGTAGGGGTAGGAATTGGGGTACTTGTAGGAACTGGCGTAGAAACTGGTTCACCAGGTCCGTTAGCATAAACTGATCTTGTGTCTTCACCACTGCCAAGGCATGATAATATCACCCCAATAGTAGCCCCAACAAATAAGAACCGGCCTGTAAATGGATGCTTTTTAGCAAACTTAAACCTTGCCGTTTCTGTGTCTTCAGGAGTCTTCATATTTTAAGCCTATATTTTAATGTTTGAGTAACTAAGAAGAATGTAGATAAAGTAAGAAACGTGTATGAACTTTGTGGTAATATATTTTGTGGTAGGCCTTTATTGTAAAATACCTCAATGTTCAAAAAATATATTTTTTTGTTTCTATTAATTAGTATTTCTTCGATATTAACTCCAGTAACTATTTTTGCTCAACAAGGCCTCAGGCCAGGTGATATTTGTACTCCACAAACAGGATATGAATGCTGTAATTCCAGTGATCCAAATGTTGCCTGTGTTATAGATGGCTCTTTTCAGTGTCAACCTGATTCTTCAAAAAGAATCAATCCTAATGGTCCTATCGTTTTAACATGCCAGCCTTCAGCTGTAGGAAAAGTTTTTGGCAAAATTCAAGTTCCAGGGGTGATTGGAGGATTAATTAAAAATAACCCAACTGGAACTGGGGCTATTAACCAGTTTTTAACTAATTTTATAGCTTTGTTGTTTTCTATAGCAGGGATAGTATTAGTCTTCATGTTTATCTGGGCAGCTTTTGAATGGATTACCTCTGGAGGGGATAAAGAAAAAATCGCTGCTGCCCAAAAAAGGATACTTCATGCTGTTATTGGTATTCTTCTTTTTGCAGTAGCATTTGCAATTATTACAGTTTTGGGGAAATTTACTGGTTTCCAATTCTTTGCTACTCAAAATTTTAGGATTCTTGATCGCACTAGCAATGGGGATATTATTAAAGTAAAATGCATCGCTAGTGGAAAAGAGTGGGATGATCCAGACCGTAAAGGCAAAGATACTGCTTTTTGGTATACTTTCTGCCAAAATAACTAATACTTGACAAGTGAAGTCTATTATGACTACGATTAGAGTGTAATGAAAAAATTACTGGTATTAGGAACAGTACTTACTTTTGTCTTCTTTGCTCTATTTAATACCTCCAGTGTATTTGCTAAGAATGCAGGTGAGGATTGTGATCCAACATTAACAAATAATTGCGCAAACCCAGATTTATTCTGCAGGCCAAAACCATCACCAGCAACTGCTATACAGGGCACCTGCCAATCAGCCAAAGTTGGGGTTACTTCCCCTGAGAAAGGTTTTACCACCTTAGGCAATGCTATTAATAATATCCTAACTGTAGCTTTTGCTGTAGCAGTTTTAGTAGTTTTGGTAATGTTAATCCTGGGGGCTTTTGAATGGATTACCTCCGGAGGAGATAAAGAAGCTGTTGGTAAAGCCAGAGGCAGAATTATTAATGCTTTGATTGGTTTAGCAGTACTGGCTGTTGCTTTTGCTTTAGCTAATGTAGCTGCCAGATTTACTGGACTGAATCTGTTTGATTTAACCATCCCAGCTCCTGACCGTGGAGCTTCTGGGCTATAAAATAATTATGATGAAAAAATTAGCAATTTTAGGCTCTGCAATATTTTCCTTTTTAACTCCTGTCCAGGTATTGGCAGCAGATATTATAATTACACCTCCCTCAAAAGGCTTTACTACTCTTGGCAATGCTATTAATAACGTTTTAACAGTAGCTTTTGCTGTAGCAGTTTTAGTAGTTTTGGTAATGTTAATCCTGGGGGCTTTTGAATGGATTACCTCCGGAGGAGATAAAGAAGCTGTTGGTAAAGCCAGAGGCAGAATTATTAATGCTTTGA